>JBGQCE010000380.1:0-4365 GCA_041495185.1 Bradyrhizobium sp. | reverse complement strand
GAATGTAGAGCCGCTCGGTACTGACGGCGAGGAGCACAGGTTATGGCAGAGCGCTCGTTCAAAAAAGAGGTGGAACTGTTACGGCTGCAGGCTGGGCAGGAATTCAAAGGTGAGGGTATTCTGGCCGTCACCAAAGCGCTGCTGCAGTCGGGCGTCAGCTACATCGCGGGTTATCAAGGCGCGCCGATTTCGCACCTCGTTGATGTCTTGTCGGACGCCGCCGACATTTTGGACGAGCTCGGCATTCGCTTCGAAATGAGCGCCAATGAGGCGACGGCCGCTGCGACACTCGCGGCCTCGGTGAACTATCCGCTTCGCGGCGCGGTTACGTTCAAGGGGCCCGTCGGCACCAATGTCGCATCCGACGCCTTGGCCAATTTATCCTCCAGCGGCGTTACCGGCGGAGCGCTGATCGTTCTGGGTGAGGATTACGGCGAAGGCTCCTCGATCATGCAGGAACGGAGCCATGCCTTTGCGATGAAGTCGCAGATCTGGCTGCTTGATCCGCGCCCGAACTTGCCCTCGATTGTCAAGGCCGTCGAAATGGGCTTCGGCCTCTCTGAAGCATCGAATACGCCCGTGATGCTGGAGTTGCGCATCCGTGCCTGCCACGTCTACGGCAGCTTCACGGCACAAGATAATGTGCGGCCGGCGTTCACGATGCAGGATGCGCGCAACTCGCCGCGGCGAGACACCGATCGTATCGTGCTGCCGCCCGCCAGCTATCTGCATGAGAGAGAGAAGGTCGAACAGCGCTGGCCCGCAGCCGTCAAATTCATCGAAGACCACCAGTTGAACGAGGTTTTCGATGGCGATGCTGACGACATCGGAATTATCGTGCAGGGCGGCATCTACAACACCGTCATGCGGGCGCTGCAAACGATGGGCCTCGCCGATGCCTTCGGCGAGACCCGCGTGCCGGTCTATGTCCTGAACGTCACATATCCCATGGTGGACTCGGAGGTCGTTCGGTTCTGCGCGGGGAAGCGCGCTATTCTTCTCGTCGAGGAGGGCCAGCCGGAATTCATTGAACACTCGATCAACACAATTCTACGCCGCGCTGCCGTGCAGACGCGATGCGAAGGAAAAAGCATGCTGCCGATGGCCGGCGAGTATACGGGCGCCGTGGTAAAGGCAGGGCTCGTCAAGTTTCTTCACGCCTATCGCCCCGATCTTTTGCCAGCTTATGACCCAACGTTGGCCGATGCTCGGATAGCAGCAGCGGCGGCATCGGTTGCACCGAATGTGCAGGGACGTCCGCCGTCATTCTGTACGGGATGTCCGGAGCGCCCGATCTTCGCCGCCATCAAGCTCGTGGAGCGAGAGCTCGGTCATCACCACATCAGCTGCGACATCGGTTGTCATCTGTTCTCGACGCTGCCGCCTTTTAACATCGGCAATACCGTGATGGGGTACGGTCTCGGCGGCGCGGGAACGTCGGCACTGGGCTCTGCCGGCGGCAAGCGCGCGATCGCAATTTTGGGCGATGGCGGCTTCTGGCACAACGGGCTGGTCTCTTCGGTCGGTAACGCCGTATTTAACAAAAACGACGGCGTCCAGATCATCATCGACAACGGATATTCGGCGGCAACCGGCGGTCAGGACAACATGTCGTCGGAAGCGAACAATCGCTGGCGCGCGACGAGAAACTCGATCGAGCGCGCAGTGCGGGGCGTCGGGGTGCGCTGGACTCGCACGATCCGCAACACTTACGATGTGGCGCGGATGCGCGATACGCTGAAGGAAGCGTTGCAGACTAAAGCCGCGGGTCCCAAAGTGATCATCGCGCGCTCTGAGTGCATGCTAAACAAACAGCGTCGCGAGCGTCCGCTTCTGCAAGAGCGGCTGAATGCGGGTCTGCGCACTGTGCGGGAACGGTTCGGCGTTGATCACGACACCTGTACGGGCGATCATTCCTGCATCCGCCTTTCTGGTTGCCCATCGCTGACGGTCGCGCCAAATCCAGACCCGTTGCGGCGGGAACCGGTAACGAAAGTTATTCAGTCTTGTGTGGGCTGCGGACTTTGCGGCGAGGTTGCGCATGCGGCGGTGCTGTGTCCATCCTTCTACCGCGCCTCAATCGTGAGCAATCCGTCAAAATGGGAACGCACGCGCGCTTATCTTCGAGGGGCCGTGATCTCTGCCTTGCAACGGCGTCTCGCCAAGACGAACATGGCCGGAGACCTTGTATGAGTAAGGCGAAGCCGATCAACATCGCGATTCTCGCGATGGGCGGCGAAGGTGGCGGAGTGCTGGCCGACTGGCTGGTGCAGGTCGGCGATCGGGGCGGTTATCTCGCCCAAACGACGTCAGTGCCGGGTGTTGCACAGCGGACGGGCGCCACGATCTACTATCTCGAACTGTTTCCCAGAAGCGCTTTGCCAGAGCGAGGGCAGCTTCCGGTGCTCGGCCTGATGCCTATGCCGGGCGATGTCGATCTGGTCGTCGCGTCGGAATTAATGGAAGCTGGCCGCGCAATTCAACGCGGTTTGGTTACGCCGGATCGCACCCATTTCGTGGCTTCGACGCATCGGGTCTACTCCATGACGGAAAAGACCGCGCTGGGGGACGGTCGCGTCGATGCGGAGGCCATCGTTGAAGGCTGCAAGACCGCTGCCCTGAAATTTACGGGCTTCGATATGGCAAGGCTGGCAGAAGCGAATAAGAGCGTGATTAGCGCGGCGCTTTTCGGTGCAATCGCCGGGTCACAGTCGCTTCCGTTCGCGCGTGAGGCTTATGAAGCCGCAATTCGTAGCGACGGTGTTGGTGTTGGCGCGAGCCTCGCAGCGTTTTCGGCGGCATATGCCGCGGCTGAGGGGCGCGTGGTCCCAGATATGGCACAGAGCGAGCGGCGGGATCGAACGCACGGCGAGTTAGACCGGGCTTTGCCCGGCATTCGGAGCGGTGAAGCACGGACGCTGGTCATGGCAGGCGTCGAACGCACGGCCGATTATCAGGACAATTCCTATGCGCGGGAATATGTCGAGCGGCTCAGACCATTTATCGACCTCACGGAATCTATCGGAGACACCGGGCAGCAGCTTCTCTCGGAGGTCGCACGTCAGCTCGCTCTGGGAATGACTTACGAAGATACGGTACGGGTCGCTGAACTCAAGATCCGAGGCGCCCGCTTCGACCGCGTGCGCGTGGAAGTCGGCGCTGAACCCGACCAGATCATCGAGATTGTTGAATTCATGCATCCTCGCGTCGAAGAGATCGCGGATACCATGCCGGCGGCAGTCGGGCGGTGGGTGCTGCGCAACAAGCTGGTCAAAGCCCTCTTGGCACGGCCGACGTCGCGCGGACGCATGGTGCGGACGACCTCCTTGCGCGGCTTTCTTTTGCTCTATTGTGTTGCATCGCTTAAGCCGCTCCGGCGCGGTTCGCTACGCTATGATCGCGAAATGCGTTTTCTGACGCAATGGCTGGAAATCGTCCGCCGAGCGGCCGACATCGATGTTTCCCTTGCGATCGGGTTGGCGCATTTGCGCAATCTCGTCAAAGGTTATGGCGATACCTACGAGCGCGGACGTTTCAAATATCAGACGATCTGCTCTTTCGTGTCGGAGGATCTCCGCAATCCGTCCGCTGCGACGCACCTCAGAGCCCTCATCACTGCAGCCGAGAAGGACGAGAATGGTGAGGCACTTCGCTCGGAAATCGACAAGCTGTCCATGACTCGACAGTTAGAGATGACGTCATGTCGAACATGAAGCCTTATCTGAACACAGAGCGCTCGGCATATGTACCGGTATAGGGAAGCAGGAGGCCGATCTTGACCTTGGCCTGTTGAGCGATGGCCGGATGCATCGGAATGCAGGTTGTCGCTGCCGCCAATCCGACAGCTGTCGTCTGCTTGAAGAAGTCTCGACGCGATATCTTTTGTTGCATATTGTTCGTTGGTATCTCCAGTTGCTAGCCGGCTCTTCCCTGCACCTTAGAACGCAGCAGGAAACGTTGGATTTTCCCGGTTGCCGTCTTTGGCAATTCAGTGACGAAGTTGACCCAGCGAGGATATTTATAAGGAGCAAGACCGTTCTTGCAGAGTTCCATCAACTCGGCGGCGAGCGTGACGCTCCCTGCCTGCCCTTCCTTGAGTACGACGAAAGCCTCCGGCTTAATTAGACCTTCCTGATCGATCCTGCCTACAACTGCCGCCTCGACGACCTCGGGATGCTCAAGAAGCTTCGATTCAATCTCGAATGGCGAGCACCAAATGCCGCCCACTTTCATCATGTCGTCGCTGCGGCCGCAGTAGTAGTAGTAGAAATAACCCTGTGCGTCACGGCGATAAGTATCTCCGGTATTGAGCCAACCATCGACCATCGTCGTCGCCGTACGCTCGGCATTGTTCCAATAACAGCG
>JBGQCE010000379.1:0-4368 GCA_041495185.1 Bradyrhizobium sp. | reverse complement strand
TCGCCATTGAAGACGCGCGTCATGTACCAGCCCAGCGGTTTGGCGAGCGCGACAATGATGGCGCAGTACAGAATGATTTGAATCCAGCCGATGGCGGTCATGGTCGTATGCCTTTTGGAGAGTTACGCGGGATCGATGCGCGACGCGGTCAGAACCGTTCGGGCCGCAGCAGGGCGTAGGTCAGGTAAAACAGCAGGCCTGCGGAAACGATGGCGGCTAGTGAATAGTCAAAAATCATGGTCGTGCTCCCTTAAAGCCGTTCGCAGGCATAGGCGTAGCCTATGCCCACCACAAAGAAGCCGAGGCCGAGGGCCAGCATGACGATATCAAGCATGAGATGCTCCTTGTCGCGCTTGTTCCGGTGCGCAACCTCTGCGCGTTTTCGGGAAGGCGAATTGCGATGGATCAATCACGGATCGGATTGCGACCCTGGCCTTGCCCGTATCAGTGGCCGTGAAGTGCCACGCGGCGCATAGGTTTTCGAGGCGGGAGCAATAACAACGTTATAGGAATCTCATAAAGGCCATCGTCCCGGCGTTCGCGGGGACGGCTCGGAAGGGGTGGATGGGCCTTCCCCGCCTATACTTATGAAATCCCTATATCTTCGGGTCCCGCCCCACCTCGTTTTCAAATGACGTTTTGGCCATCTTGGCAGGTGCGGCTGCTGATCGCGGCCGCGCCATGTGTGAGATAATGCCATGCCGCTTCTCAGAGAACATCGTGGTCCCGTCGAGTTCAGTGACCAGCTGCGCGCCGCGCATGCCGTGACGGCCGAGCTTATGTCGCAAGTCATCGGCGAGGTCTGCCGGCGCTTTCCGTCGGTCGGACAAACCGAGAAGACGGCGCGGATCGAGCGATTGATTGAATCCGAAGCCTGGACCGATGCAGCGCTGGCGCTGATCGACCTGGAACTGCCGCTATGGCAGGTTCGCCGGATCGCCTATGACGAGGGCGAGTGGTATTGCGCGCTATCGCGTGAGCGTGAGCTTCCCGATTGGCTCGACCGATCGATCGAGACCCGCCACGCGGATCTGGCGCTGGCGATCTTGAGCGCGTTCGTCGACGCCCAGCGCATCAGCACGCCCCTGACCGCGACGAGCGTTCCCACCGTGCCGCGCGGCGCGAACCCGCTCTACGAACCGGTCTGCTGCGATAATTTCGGCTAAGCCGCGAACGAACTGGCGTCGGAGTTTCGAGTTTTGGCGCAGCTCCCGAATCTGCCGCGAGAATTGAGATCGACCCAGGTGATCGTTCGCTTTTTCCTGCGAACGAGCATCCTGGTTTTTTTCGCAGCGTTTGGCAGCATCGGCTTCGGCAGAAGCCTTGCCGCATTGCTGTGGATGTCCATCATCCTCAGCGCCGTCATCGGCGCCATGAAACGCGAGCCTCCGTTCGACGCGGTTCTCAATCAATGGGATGAGACGGTGGCCTATGCGGCGTTATTTTCCCTGGTCAGTATCTTCAATCACTCCGTCCCGGCCTGAGACAGTTTCGCGCGATCCTATACGGCTCCTATGAGATCGCTGCCTGGTCTCCCTCGAATTCATATCCGGCCGGGAAGATATTGGGCGCATGAGTAAAGCCGCCTCCCAACCGACAACAGCCATCCGAACATTCGCACCGAACAACAAAGCGGCGGAAGCTCCGTGGCATCGGGAACGCGCTGCTCGCCTATAGAAGGAATACCAACGTGAAGCTCGTCGAACCTCCATCGTGCAGCTCTGCATCCACGATCGTCTTTATTGGCAAGAACAGCCGCGGCAACTGGGTTGCCCAGGAACAGAACGGTCTCTATGGCGGCCTGTTCGTCAACCGCGCGCAAGCCGTCAAATACGCGCTGTTCGAGAACGGCCATCACCCCGAAACCATCGTCGAGCTGTCGCACGAAATCGAACTCGACACGGGCGGCAAGCTCCCCTTCTCCGCCACCGGCGTACGCCGCGTCGCATGACCAGCCGGCCAGCCGTCACCCAGGAGCGCCAGATGTATCAGCCTCATTCCGTTTCAAACCGTGAGCAGGTCGTCGATACCATGATCGAGCTCACCCGCCTGTCCAATCTGCATCGCGCCATCATCGCCGGCAGCGATAGCCTGGAATTGTACCTTGCGCTGCGACGGCGCGGATTCATTCGCGTGGCCACCACCGCGACCTGCCGCATTCCCAGGGGACAGCACACGGTCGGCCTGATCACCGGGCAGAACTCGCTTCAAGCCATCGAGGCCGCGCTCACCCAGATCTCGCAATTCTTAAGCACCAGCGCGGCCATTGCCGTCCTGATCGACTCTCGCGAAAGCGGCTTCTGTCTGAAAATCCGGACCAAGCTGGAGCAGATGGGCTTTCGGATCGAGGCAGGTGTCAGGTGCCAGCAGGGTCTTGTACTTTCCGCGTATCGACAGGACTTCGGCCAAATGGAAAACGCAGCGTGAAATCCAATGACATCCCTTGCACATCCCGCCACCTGGCTCGCGGGCTACATAGCCGATCTTCCCACCCCCTTCGATGAAAACGGCGAGCTCGATCTGGCGGCGTTTGTGAAGCTTTGCGAGCGCCAGATCGAGGCCGGCGTCTCGGCGATCGTGGCCGGCGAAACCGCCGGCGAAGCGTCCACGCTGACGCCGGCCGAGCACGACACCATCGTCCGCACCGCCGTCGAGATCGCGCATGGCCGCGTCCGCGTCATTGCCGGGGCGGGATCGAATTCAACCAGCCAGGCCATCGAGCTGACCCGGCGCGCCGGAGCGGCCGGCGCCGATGCGGTGCTTTCGGTCGTGCCTTATTACAACAAGCCGATGCAAACAGGCATTCACGCGCACTTTCAGGCGATCGCCGGCTCGACCGCGCTGCCCATCATTCTGCACGACATTCCCTCCCGCACCATCCGCGAACTATCCGACGACACCCTCGTGCGGCTGGCGAAATCCGGGCAGTTCATCGGATTGAGGGATGGGACCGGCGATATTGCGCGCCCCATGCGCTTGCGGTCGCTGCTGCCGCCGGGGTTTCGACTGTTGTCCGGAGACGACGCAACCGCGCTGGCCTTCTTAGCCATCGGCGGGGATGGCTGCATATCGCTGATTTCGAATGTCGCGCCGGAGCTGTGTCAGGCAATTTTTTCGAGCTGCAAGCAGGGACGATTGCAGACCGCAAAATATTTGCAAAACCGGCTTGCGCCACTGACGGCCTCACTCACCAAGGAGAGCCCGGCCGCTCTGAAATATGCATTGTGCCTGCTCGGCTTCATGTCGCCAGGCACCCGTCTGCCGATCGTTGAGCTGGACGATTGGGCGAAAGCTGGGGTTGCGACCGCGATCGCGGGGATCGGCGACGAAGATCTGGCCTGCCCGAGCGAAAGCTGGCACGGCCCTCGCCTTCACAAGGATTCAGCCGCCGCGTGGCGCCTTAAATGAGTTCGAACGTTCCTGGAGTGGAATGGCACGCCAAAACACTGCGCGCCTGGCAGCTGGCGATTCTCCGCTTTGCCGTGACATTGGACAATGCCGACAGATTGGCAGTGCTGGCAATCGCAAGCGAAATCGACAGGCTTGCCCCACAGCAGGACGGCACTGCGGGTTTCAGCTTCTTTCGCAGGACCAGTGCCGAACTATGCGCGGCTATTTTACAGCCGAATGAACTTGCCTCCGTGGTGTTGCGTCAATACCTCGCGCGAATTGACGATGATCGTCTCAAGCGCGTCTTCGCGGCAACAATCGAGGCTGACCAACCGAAGGGGTCTTCGGTCAGCAAACGCTTTAAACGCGACAGAGGCTTATGGAGAGGGCTCTCCTCAAGGGGCAACTGTCCGCTCTAATGCGGCTTACGCAGTACGCGCCGGCGCTGCACGACCTTATGTGCTTCCGGCGGATGCGCGATCGAGAACATGCTTTTCCCGCCATTTCGGCCCCGGACCGCGCATGTAATGATCTTCCGGCCGGTATCTCCTGCGCGGCCCGTCCCAGGATGGACCAAGAAACGTCAACAGAGCGCTGACGGCGTTGCGCAGAAAGGAAATAAGAACGGATGCAGTGAATGAAAGACGTGGCATGTGACGCTCCACGCGAAAAACTGAGTTCGAATTAGGCGGGCCTGATGGCCCGCCTTCTCATCACGAACGCTCTGTCGGCTCGGATTTGCCCACCACCCAATTGTTGTTGGGGCGGTCCAGGCGAATACCGCGCAGCTCGAGCTCGCGCTCCATGCGCCGCAGCTTCGCATTGGCGATCGCTTCGATCATGTTCTTCAGGTAGCTGTTGACGCGCCTCAAAGCATTGCGCGCGCGGACGCGAGCGCGCTTTCCCTGCGTCCTGCCGAACCGATAGTCGCCCGATGAATTGCTTCGGGCCATAAGATACGACCGATAATCATCGTCG
>JBGQCE010000378.1:0-4376 GCA_041495185.1 Bradyrhizobium sp. | reverse complement strand
CGAGAGCGGCCCGATCCCGGCGATCCACGGTGTAGTGCGCTGGCGGCTTATCGATCTTGCGCAATGGATATACGAGGAGTTCCGCATCACAGTCGCCAAACAGACGCTGAGCCGTGAGCTGCGCGCGATGGGCTACCGCAAGCTCTCGGCACGACCCCGCCATCATGCGCAAGCCGAGGGAGCAATCGAGGATTTTAAAAAAAGTTCCCAGCGCGCCTGGATGAAGTCGCGCGCGAAAAGGCGGTCGATGTCGGGAAAATAGAGATTTGGTTCGCGGATGAAGCGCGCATTGGCCAGAAGAACAAGATCACCCGTAGGTGGGCCAAGCGCGGCACTCGCCCGAGCGCGCCGCGGGATCAGCGAACCGCATCGACCTATATCTTCGGTGCCATCTGCCCGAAACAGGGCAAGGGCGCGGCTCTGATCCTGCCCTTCTGCAATACCGAAGCGATGAACCTGCACCTCGCGGAAATCGCCAAGGCGGTCGCACCAGGAGCCCACGCCGTCCTCCTCGTCGATCAGGCCGGATGGCATCTGTCAGCAAGATTGCTCATTCCCGCCAACATCACCATTCTCGCCCTGCCGCCGAAATGCCCTGAACTCAATCCGGTCGAAAATATCTGGCAGTATATGCGCGACAACTGGCTCTCGAACCGCGTCTTCAAATCCTACGACGATATCGTCGATCACTGCTGCTACGCCTGGAATACGCTCGTCGATCGCCCTTGGAAAATCATGTCCATCGGACTGCGCCAGTGGGCACATGGGTTCTGATCAATGAGACGTGGTATAAGCCCACTACAGACGGGCTTTTTTGTCTTTCTGTGCTTTCACCGAACCAACATTACCTGACAATACTCCGACGCACGAGGCGTGGGTGGCGTCCAGCTAAATACCCTCGCATCACCAAAGGCGCCTAGCAACATCGGGAAGGTCCACGTGTCAATTTCCATAACTAGGGTGCCTGTAGGGAATACCGAAATGACAGCCGAGACCGGCACGTTGTTCGAATTATGCACAAAGCAAACGTCCGACCCGCTATTATTCCAATTCGGAATGATGCGCGTCGAAACATTCGACATGGTGGTGGACTTTCTAAAGCGCGCCTCCGCGGTGCCACCCAGAGCAAGGGTGGTCGCCACCACCGACGCAGAAATCCAAACGCTCAATTTCCTAAACATCTCGCCCCCCGTTATTGGTTGCGTTCGCCTAAACCTACCCTTCATGAGAGGCGTTCGCAATATTCCTGATGTCGTCGAACAGGGCGACCTTGAAGCCCGCCGATTCCCAGATCTTGGCGGAGGCCTGCAGGAGCTGCTTCGGCAGCCCGGCAAATGCGCCGAACCGGATCATCTCCATCCCGTTGTGATGGGCATGGCCCGGCGCCCGTATCGAAGCGCCGAAACCTCCGACCACGCCGACCGCAAGACGATCGGCGCCGAGGATCGGGGCTGCGATCTCAGGCAATCCCAGGCCGTTCTGGATGGTCTGCACGATCGTCTCCGGACCGAGCAGCGGAAGGCAGGACTTCGCCGCCGCCTCGACGTCGAAGGCCTTGGTGGCAATGATGACGAGATCGCAGGGGCCTATTCCGTCCGTCGTGGTGGAGGCATGAACAGGCACGGTCCGATCGCCGCTGGCGCCTTCGCAGCGCAGGCCCTTGGTGGCCATGGCCTCGGCATGGTCAGGCCAAAGCGTGACCGCATGAACCTCGTGACCGGCGTCAACCATGAGCGCGGCGTAGACCGATCCCATCGCCCCACAGCCGACAACCGCTATTTTCGCCATTCTACTCTCCGTGCAACGACTGGCTTAACTCGCCGCGGGCGAGATCAAGGTATCGCCGGAACCGGCGTTGCCCGTCGCCTTGCAGATATCGCCCTCCAGCCAGATTCGACCGCCGGCGACCAGCCGCAGCGCAGCCGGGTAGATACGATGTTCGATCCCGAGGATCCGCATCGCCAGCGTATCCGGCGTATCGTCGTCGCGAACCCCGACCGCACCCTGCATCAGAATCGGACCGGCGTCGGTTTCCGGGATGACAAAATGCACGGTTGCTCCCGAAATCTTCACGCCGGCGCGCAGCGCCTGTGCTTGCGGATCGAGGCCGGGAAACGACGGCAGCAAGGAGGGATGAATGTTGAGCATCCGGCCGTACCAGCGCTGCACGAATTCGGCCGTGAACAACCGCATGAAGCCGGCCAGGCAAATCAGGTCGATCCTGTGTTCGTCCAGCGCCGACTGCAGAACGGCCTCGAACGCGGCACGATCCCCGTCGAAGGGTTTGCTTTCGATGGTCACAGCCGGGACACCGCTTGCCCGGGCTCCCTCGAGACCACCGGCATCGGAGCGGTTGGAAATCACCACGGCGATCTCGGCCGGGAAATCCTTCTGCCGCGCTGCCTGGATCAGTGCGGTCATGTTCGACCCACGCCCGGAAATCAGGATTGCGACACGGCGCTTCATGGCCTCACCATGAGAGATCGAGATGGCCGTTATAGACCACGCGATGTTCGCCCTTGGCCGGAATCACCTCACCCAATAGCGCAACGTTTTCGCCACTTTCCTTGAGGATTGCGGTAATTTTCTCAACCGCGCCCGGCTCTACGACGGCGATCATGCCGATGCCGCAGTTGAAGGTGCGCAGCAGTTCACGTTCGGCAATGCCCCCCTGCTCTGCCAGCCACTTGAACACCGGCAGCACCGGCAGGCGCGCAAGGTCGATCCCGACGCCGAGATGCTTCGGCAGCACGCGCGGGATATTATCGGTGAAACCGCCGCCGGTGATGTGGGCAAGGCCCTTGACCGCGCCGGTCTCGCGGATCGCGCGCAGGCACGATCTGACATAAAGCCGCGTCGGCGTCAGCAGCGCACCGCCGAGCGTCATGACCGGTGAAAACGGCGCCTGTGCCTCGAAACCGAGGCCGGACAGTTCGACGATTCTGCGGACCAGCGAAAATCCGTTGGAATGAATGCCCGACGAGGCAAGGCCGAGCACCGCGTCACCAACTGCGATATCGGGCCGCGGCAACAGCGTGCCGCGCTCGGCCGCGCCGACCGCAAAGCCCGCGAGGTCGTAATCGCCGTCCTTGTAGAGGCCGGGCATCTCGGCGGTCTCACCACCGATCAGCGCACAGCCGGACTCCCGGCAACCCTCGGCAATACCGGCAACGATGGCGGCGGTGGCCTCCGGATCGAGTTTGCCGCACGCGAAATAATCCAGAAAGAACAAGGGTTCGGCGCCCTGCACCACGAGGTCGTTGACCGACATCGCAACCAGATCGATGCCGATGCCGCCATGCAGGCCGGTCTCGATCGCAATCTTGACCTTGGTGCCGACCCCGTCGGTGGCCGCCACCAGCACCGGGTCCTTGAAGCCAGCCGCCTTCAGATCGAATAATCCGCCGAACCCGCCGATTTCGGCATCGGCGCCGGCGCGGGCGGTAGCACGAACCATCGGCTTGATGAGATCGACCAGACGATTGCCGGCATCGATATCGACGCCCGAATCTGCGTAAGTCAGCCCGTTTTTGCGGTCGATCATGGCCTATTCCAGATAATGGCGGCTGGTTACGTCGGATTCCGCTTATGCGCAATGGCTCGCAAGCGGCACGCGCATATACTATGTAGACAGGAACCGGTTCACCCTGCAAAGGACCGGATCTTTTGCGAAATCAGGCCGGTAGCCGGGAAGCACCGCGTGAGTATTCCAAACATCATTACCCTCGGCCGCATCCTGCTGGTGCCGTTCATCGTCTGGGCGATTGCCTCCAGCCAGATGGAAGTCGCATTTGCCATCTTTATCGTCGCGGGCGTCAGCGATGCGGTCGATGGCTTTCTTGCCAAGCGCTTCAATATGGCGAGCGAACTGGGCGCCCTGCTCGATCCGCTGGCCGACAAGGCGCTGCTGGTCTCGATCTATGTGGCGCTCGGAATCTGGGGTGCGGTGCCGCGCTGGATCGTCATCCTGGTGGTCTCGCGCGATATCATGATCGTGAGCGCCGTGATTGTGTCATGGTTGTTCGGCAAGCCAATCCCGATGAAGCCATTGATGGTATCGAAGCTCAATACGGTGGCGCAGGTGGCGTTCGCGGCATTGGTGCTTGCCGCGCTCGGTTTCGGTTTCAAATCAACGCCGTATGATCTGATCCTGATGGGCTTTGTCACGGTCTTTACTTTGGTTTCCGTATCCCTCTATCTCGTGGAGTGGGTGCGGCACATGAGCACGATCGAAGCAAGCTAGAGCCAAAGCGTTTTCGAGCGAAGTGGGCACCGGTTCGCGTGAAGAAAACGCGTCAAAACTAAACATGCGCCGGCCGGTCCCGGCATGGAGTAACTTTCGTGGCAGGCCGCGTACAACCTCGACAGCTTGCATT
>JBGQCE010000377.1:0-4382 GCA_041495185.1 Bradyrhizobium sp. | reverse complement strand
GTCGGAACGCCATACGGACAAGGCGTCGTCGACACTTACGCCTGGATCAACAAGAACGGCGGCATCAACGGCTCCAAGGTCGACGTCGATACCGTCGATTACGGCTATCAGGTGCCGCGCGCGATCGCCCAGTACAAAAAATGGTCGGGCACCAACAAGGTCGCCGCCATTCTCGGATGGGGCACCGCCGACACCGAAGCCCTCACGGGCTTTCTCGCTGAAGACAAGATTCCCGACATCTCGGCATCTTACGCCGCCGCACTGTCCGACCCGACCGGCGCGGGCGGCAAGGCCAAGCCCGCTCCCTACAACTTCTTCTACGGTCCGAGCTATTCGGATGCCGTTCGCGGCATGCTGACCTGGGCCGCGGATGACTGGAAGGCCAAGGGCAAGACCGGCAAGCCAAAATTCGTCCACATGGGTGCGAACCATCCCTATCCGAACGCGCCCAAGGCAGCAGGTGAAGCGATCGCAGCCGAACTCGGCTTTGAGCTGCTGCCTCCGATCGTATTCGCATTGACACCCGGCGACTACAGCGCGCAGTGCCTGACCTTGAAAAGCTCCGGCGCCAACTACGCCTATCTCGGCAATACTGCGGGCTCGAACATATCGGTGCTGAACGCCTGCAAGGCAGCGGGTGTCGATGTACAGTTCCTCGGCAACGTCTGGGGCATGGACGAGAACGCCGCCAAGGCAGCCGGCGCTGCCGCCGATGGCGTGGTGTTTCCGTTGCGCACCGCGGTTGCCTGGGGCGGCAACGCACCCGGCATGAAAACCGTGATGGAAATCTCCAAGATGTCCGACCCGTCCGGGACGACCTATCGACCGGTGCACTACATCGCGGGCGTCTGCAGCGCGCTCTACATGAAGGAAGCTGTCGAATGGGCTGCCAAGAACGGTGGCGCGACCGGCGAGAACGTCAAGAAAGGCTTCTACCAGAAAGCAAACTGGGTGCCGGCCGGAATGGAAGGCGTCTGCAATGCGTCGACCTGGACCGAAAAGGACCACCGCGGCACGCTCAAGGTCGATCTTTACCGCATGAAGGTCGCGGGTGCGACCGATGCGCCGCTGAACGATCTCGTCAAGAACGGCGGCATCAAGCTCGAGAAGGTGAAGACCATTGACCTTCCGCGCAAGGCCGACTGGCTCGGCTGGTAAGGTAGCTTCCACAGACGTCATGGCCGGGCTCGTCCCGGCCATCCACGTCTGACTTCAGGTTACCCGACAAAAGACGTGGATGCCCGGGACGAGCCCGGGCATGACGAACTTGGCAGATGACAAGCCCGCATGACCGAATCCGCCGATACAGTCCGCGCCGCTCCAGGCGCCGTCACCGCCCCGGCGCCGCTGCTCAGCGTGCGCAACATCGAGGTGGTCTATGACAACGTCATCCTGGTGCTGCGCGGCCTTAGCCTCGAGGTGCCGAAAGGCGCGATCGTGGCGCTGCTCGGCGCCAACGGCGCCGGCAAGTCGACGACGCTGAAAG
Organism: Bradyrhizobium sp.; assembly: GCA_041495185.1. Taxonomy (GTDB): domain Bacteria; phylum Pseudomonadota; class Alphaproteobacteria; order Rhizobiales; family Xanthobacteraceae; genus Bradyrhizobium. The sequence goes on along the minus strand of JBGQCE010000377.1, from coordinate 2,896 downwards.
CGATCTCAGGACTTCTCAAGACCGAGGACGGCGAAGTCACCCGCGGCGAAATCGTCTTCAACGGCGAGCGCATCAACGGCATCGATCCCGACAAGATCGTCCGCCGCGGTATCATTCAGGTGATGGAAGGCCGCCGCATCATCTCCGACATGACGTCGCTGGAGAATTTGCGGCTCGGCGCCTTCACCCGCAGCGACAACGAGATCGGCGCCGACATCGACATGGTTTTCAATTATTTCCCGCGCCTGAAGGAGCGCACCGGGCTGGCCGGTTATCTCTCCGGCGGTGAGCAGCAGATGCTGGCGATCGGCCGCGCGCTGATGGCGCGCCCGAAGATGATCCTGATGGACGAGCCGTCGATGGGATTGTCGCCGCTCCTGGTCAAGGAAGTGTTCGCGATCATCAAGGAGATCAACCGCGATCTCGGCGTCACCATCCTGCTGGTGGAGCAGAACGCGCGCGCCGCGCTCTCGGTGGCGAGCCACGGCTACATTTTGGAACAGGGCAAAGTGGTGCTCGACGGCAGCGCCGACGAGCTGCGCGACAATGAGGACGTCAAGGAATTCTACCTCGGCGGCGCCGGCGACCAGCGCAAGAGTTTTAAAAATCTGAAGAGTTTTAAGCGACGGAAGCGATGGCTGTGAGCACCCGCGCCCCGGAATGACGCCAACGATATGCGTCGAACGCGATGGTGACGACGATATGACCGACCACTACGACGCCCTTGAAACGCGTGAGCCTGCGGAACGGGAAGCTGACCTGTTTGCGCGGCTGCCGGGCCTGTTGCGCAAGGCGATGGCCGCACCTGCCTATGCCGAACGCCTCAAGGGTATCGATCCCTCTGATATCACCAGCCGGGCCGCGCTGGCGCGCCTGCCGGTGCTGCGCAAATCCGATCTGCCGGCCCTGCACCGGGCCTCGCCGCCCTTCGGAGGACTTGTCACGGGCCTTCCCGGCTCGTTCGGGCGGCTGTTTACGTCGCCTGGCCCGATCTTCGAGCCGGAGCCCGCACACGCCGATCCGTGGCGCGGGGCGCGGCCGCTGTTCGCAGCGGGCTTTCGGCCGGGCGATGTGGTGCTGAACACCTTCAGCTATCACCTGACGCCGGGCGGGTTCATCTTCGATGCCTCCGCACGGGCGCTCGGCTGCGCGGTTATTCCTGCCGGTCCCGGCAATACCGAGACGCAATTCGAGCTGATCGAGGCGTACCGCCCGATCGGCTACTGCGGCACCCCGGATTTCCTGAAAATCCTGCTCGACCAGGCCTCAAGCGCCGGACGCGATGTCTCCTCGATCAAGCGCGCGCTGGTGTCGGGCGCCGCGTTTCCGAAGTCGCTGCAGGATGAAATCAGGTCACGTGGCGTCGATGCCTGTCAGGCGTTCGGCACCGCCGACCTCGGTCTGGTCGCATTCGAGACCCCGGCGCACGAAGGCATGGTCGTCAACGAGGACCTGATCATGGAAATCGTGCGGCCCGGTACCGGCGATCCCGTCACCGAGGGCGACGTCGGCGAGATCGTCGTCACCTCGCTCGACCCTCATCATCCGTGGATCCGCCTGGCGCTCGGCGATCTCACGGCCGCCCTGCCCGGTCCGAGCCCTTGCGGCCGCAGCAACATGCGCATCAAGGGCTGGATGGGCCGCGCCGACCAGACCACCAAGGTCAAGGGCATGTTCGTGCGGCCGGAACAAATCGCCGAGATCGGCAAGCGTCATCCCGAACTCGGACGGTTGCGTCTCGTCGTCACGCGCGCAGGCGAGGCCGATGCGATGACGCTCAGGGCGGAGGCAGCAAATCCAGACGAGGCACTTCGCGGCGACATCGCCGCGACGCTACGCGCGGTGACAAAGCTTCAAGGTACCGTCGATCTCGTGGCGCCGGGACATCTGCCGAACGATGGCAAAGTCATCGCAGATGAGCGGAAGCCTGTTTGATCGTTCCCGTTAGCAATCGCGAACCTAAAATTCGCGAACGAGATCTATCACCGTGCGCTGCTGTTCCGGCGTGATCTCGGCGAACATCGGCAACGACAAAATCCTGCTTTGATCGCCGAACGCGTTGGGAAATTGTTCAGGGCGATGACCCAGGCGGCGATAGGCAGGGAGAAACGGCAAGGCGACCGGATAGTTGATCGCAGTTTGAACGCCGTTGGCGCTCAGATGCGCCGCCAGCGCATCGCGGCGCGGATGCTTGATCGTATAGAGATGATAGACGTGAGTACGGTCCGCCGCGACCTCGGGCACGGCGACATCTTCGATCTGATTGAGGCCAGCGTCGTAGAGTCCGGCGGCATCCTGGCGCGCCCTGGTCCAATCGGGCAAATGCGGCAGTTTGGCCGACAGGATCGCCGCCTGCATGCCGTCGAGCCGGCTGTTGATACCCTCGATGCGATGCTGATGCTTGGTAAGGCCGCCGTGGCGCGCCAGCATGGTCATGTGTTCGGCCAGCGCGCTATCGTTGGTGACGACGGCGCCGGCATCGCCCATCGCTCCAAGATTCTTGCCGGGGTAAAATGAATAGGTTGCCGCGGCACCAAAAGTGCCGACCTGCCGGCCTTTATAACGCGCAAGGTGCGCCTGCGCGCAATCCTCCACCACCCAGAGCTTGTGCTTGAGCGCAATCGCCATGATGGAGTCCATGTCCGCCGGCTGGCCATAGAGATGCACCGGAATTATGCCGACCGTCCGTGGCGTGATGGCTGCTTCAATCGCGACGGGATCGATCGTGAAAGTGCTGCCGTCGGTGTCGCAAAAGACGACGTTGGCGCCCGCATGCGTAATCATCGCCGATGTGCTAATCCACGAATGCGCCGTTGTAATAACCTCATCGCCAGGCTGGATCTTCAGGGCTGCCAAAGCGAGATAGAGTGCATCGGTGCCGTTGGCGCATGACACG
>JBGQCE010000376.1:0-4389 GCA_041495185.1 Bradyrhizobium sp. | reverse complement strand
CTTCATTCAGCATCCGGCCGAGATTTTCGAATTGTGGAAGGGCGGCATGTCGTTTCATGGCGGCTTCCTCGGCTGCGTCGCCGCGGTGATATTGTTTTGCCGCAAGCACGACCTTCCGATCCTGTCGCTCGGCGATATCACCACCGCGGTCGGGCCGATCGGGCTGTTTCTCGGGCGGCTTGCCAATTTCATCAACAGCGAGCTGTGGGGCCGGCCGGCGGATTCCAGCGTGCCCTGGGCAATGGTGTTTCCCAATGGCGGGCCGCTGCCGCGCCATCCGAGCCAGCTCTATGAGGCAGGACTTGAGGGAATCGTGCTGTTTACGATGCTGACCGTGATGATCCGCCTCGGCGCCCTGAAGCGGCCGGGGCTGATCCTCGGCAGCTTTATCGCGTTTTACGGATTTGCGCGTATCATCGGCGAATTCTTTAGGGAGCCCGACCCCCAGCTCGGATTTTTGTGGGGCGGGCTGACCATGGGTATGCTGTTGTCGGTGCCGATGATCATTGCAGGAGCGATCATTATTGTGGTGGCATGGCGCCGCAAGACGCCAAAGCAAGTTCCGAACCCCGCTCAAGGCTAGGCCGTGACCGAATATTCGCCGCTCCTGTCCGAGCTCAAGAAGCTGATCAAGTCGTCCGGCCCGATGCCGGTCTGGCGTTACATGGAGCTGTGCCTGACGCATCCCAAGCACGGCTATTATGTTTCGCGAGATCCGCTGGGACGCGAGGGCGATTTCACCACCGCGCCCGAAGTGAGCCAGATGTTCGGCGAATTGCTCGGGCTGTGGGCCGCGTCGGTATGGAAGGCGATCGGCTCGCCCCCTTTGCTGCGGCTGATCGAACTCGGACCCGGCCGCGGCACCATGATGGCGGATGCGCTGCGCGCGCTGCGGGTGCTGCCGCCGCTCTATCAGTCGCTCAGCGTCCATCTCGTCGAGATCAATCCGGTGCTGCGCGACAAGCAGAAGGCGACGCTGTCGGGCGTGCGCAATATCGAATGGCACGACAGCATCGACGACGTGCCCGACGGCCCCGCGATCATTTTCGCCAACGAGTATTTCGACGTGCTGCCGATCCATCAGGCGGTGAAGCGCGAGACCGGCTGGCACGAGCGCGTGGTGGAACTCGACAGCAACGGCCAACTGGTGTTCGGCTCAGCCAGCGAGCCGATACCGCGCTTCGAGGTGCTGCTGCCGCCGCTGGTGCGGGCGGCGCCGGTCGGCGCGGTGTTCGAGTGGCGGCCCGACGCCGAGATCATGAAGATCGCCAGCAGAGTGCGCGATCAGGATGGTGCCGCGCTGATCATCGACTACGGTCACGTTCGCAGCGACGCCGGCGATACCTTTCAGGCCATCGCCCGCCATAGCTTCACCGACCCCCTGAAAAATCCCGGTCAGGCCGACGTCACCGCCCATGTCGATTTCCAGGCACTGGTGCGCGCCGCCGAAGATCTCGGCGCGCGCGTCCACGGCCCGGTGCCGCAGGGCGCGTTCCTGAAACGGCTCGGCATCGAGACCCGCGCGGTGACCCTGATGGCAAAGACCACGCACGAGGTTTCCGAGGACATATCGGGCGCGCTGAAACGGCTGATCGGCGGCGGCCGCGGCGGCATGGGGTCGATGTTCAAGGTGCTCGCGATCTCGGAACCCTCCATCACCTCGCTGGCGGGGCTGAGCGACGAGAAGCAGGACACCAACCAGGACGCCAAGGCCGAGCCCACATGAGGCTCGCTTCGCCGCTGCTCTCGGCCGTTCCCGGCCTGCGTCATGCCTTCTTTACCCGCAACGGCGGTGTGTCCGACGGCATTTACGCCGATCTCAATGGCGGCCTTGGCTCGAACGACGATCCCGCCAATGTCAGGGAAAACCGCCGCCGGATGGCGGCGCAGATGGGGGTTACGCCTGAGCATTTCCTGAGCGTCTGGCAGATCCATTCGCCCGATGCCGTGGTCGCGTCAGGCCCGTGGGAGAACGCGTCGCGACCGCGCGCCGACGCCATGGTCACACGCACCGAAGGCCTCGCTATCGGCGTCACTGCGGCCGACTGCGGACCGATATTATTTGTCGATCCCAACGCGCGCGTGATAGGTGCTGCGCATGCGGGGTGGAAAGGCGCGCTGACGGGCATTGTGGAATCCACCGTCGAGGCCATGGAAAAACTCGGCGCCGAACGCAGCGGCATCGTCGCCGCCATCGGCCCCCTGATCCGCCAGCACTCTTACGAAGTGGGCGGCGAATTCGTCGAGTGGTTCATCGAGGCCGACGCGGAAAACGGTGTGTTTTTCATTCCCTCGGCGCGCGAGGGCCACGCGATGTTCGATCTCGCCGGTTTCATCCGGACGCGGCTCGAAAACTCAGGCGTGCTGATGATCGACGACATCGGCGTCGATACCTATTCCGACGAACGCTTCTACAGCTACCGCCGCTCGGTGCACCGGAAAGAGCCGGACTATGGAAGGCATGTCCATGCGATTGCGCTGGAACGCGAGTAGCTGTTTTCAATCGCCGGCTTGCCGAGCTGACAAGCGCCGCGGACTCATAGTGGTCATCTCACAGGTTGATGCGCCCGGAGGAAGGTGCGCACGTGACGCACCGCCAAGGGGATCCGGTTCTTGGGTTCCTGCCAGGGGTATAGGCTCACTTCCGCGTTGGGCGCAAGAAGTGCCGACTCCATGGCCACCGCATACGGGTGCGCGGGGACGTCGTCTGGCAGTACCAGTATGGGCGTCTTGCAGGCGCGCACGAAATCGCGTGTCACAGTGAAAACAAAGTCGGCGTTGGATCGGTACATCTTGTTCAGGAAGGAGTCGACCATCGCCATCGTTATGTCGGGTCGGCGGGCACACAGTGCCGGTCCCCAGTTGGTGACGTTATTGTTGTAGAAGAGGTCGGGCATCTCCGGACGGAACCCGCTGGGCTGCGCCAGGACAGCGGCGACGATGCGCTCGGGAGCCCGCTTTAACAGGTTCCAGATGAAGGGGCCGCCGATGCAGAAACCCAACACCAGGAACTCCTTAATGCCCAGGTGATCCATCAGGCCGAGTTGGTCATCCGCGTAGGCGTCCCACGGTCGGTCGATCTCGAGCGGGCCCGAAGACTGGCCGCCCTTGGCGTTGCGCAGATCCATCGTGATGCAGCGGTACTGGTCTTTGAACTCCTCCATCGCGTTGAACGGCGCGGCCCCGGTGAAGTAGGAGATTGCCGAGTTCAGACCTCCGCCGGCAATGATCAACAGAGGAAAACCTGCCCCTGTCTCTTCGTAGCGGATGCGGACGTCGCCTTTTTCGTAGAACGGCATGGCAGTTTCTCCTCGCACAGCATGGTGGGCGCAGCTCAATCAATCACCTCGTCGGCGCGGCCGAGCAGCGTCGACGGAACGGTGAGGCCGATAGTTTTTGCAGTCTTTAGATTGAGGATCAGCTCCACTTTCGTCGATTGCTGGACCGGCAGATCGGCCGGCTTGTCACCCTTCAGAACGCGGCCAGTGTAAACGCCTGCCTGCCGATACGCGTCCGTGATGCTGCCGCTGTAGCTCATCAAGCCCCCGGCCGCGGCAAACTGACGAAACTGGTAAATCGCAGGAATCCTGTGACGAACCGTCAGCGCTGCGAGTTGTTCGCTCTGGCCGTTGAACAATGGATCCGCGCCGATCCACAACGCGTCCGCACGCAATCGCAGCAGCTCCGCGAACGCCGGTTCGAAGTCGCGTTCAAAGCGGGCTTCCACAATATGCAGCCGCAGTCCAAGTTTGCCCGCTGCCGCGCTCAGGTCGTGCATCTGGGTTTTCGCGCCGGGACCGGTTGGGTTGACGAGCGCACCAACCACGGTCGCAGTGGGAACCAGTTCGCGCAGCAGTTCCAGCCGCTTCGAACCGAGTTCCACCGCCATCATTGTCGCGCCGGTGATGTTGCCACCGGGCCGGTTCAGGCTCTGTACCAACCCCACCTCAACCGGGTCCACGCCGATCTGAAAAACGATGGGGATCGTGGTAGTTGCTGCCTTTACCGCTAGAGCTGCGGGACTTCCGCCCGTTGCTGCAATGACGTTCACCTGACGGTGCACTAGATCGGCCGCCATCTCCTGCAACCGATCGCGCCGGCCATCCGCCCAGCGATATTCGATTGCAACGTTCTCGCCCTCGACATAGCCAGTCTCGCCCAGGCCCTCGCGGAACGCGTGCACGAGATTCGCAAATGGTTCAGGCGAAGCGGTATTGAGAAATCCAATTACCGGCATCGCCCGCTCTTGCGCGCGCGCTGCGTGGGGCAATATTACAGCGCTGCCAAGAAGCATGATGAGCTCGCGCCGTCTCATTCGATCACCTCGTCGGCGCGGCCGAGCAGCGTGGGTGGAATGGTGATGCCAAGCGCCCTGGCAGTGTTTGCGTT
>JBGQCE010000375.1:0-4391 GCA_041495185.1 Bradyrhizobium sp. | reverse complement strand
GCAGGCCGCCAAGGCCAAGGCTCGCGGCTACCGCTCAATCCGAAACCTCAAGGCCATGGTCTATCTGCTGGCCGGCAAACTCGACATCAACCCGGCTGCCTGAAGCCGTTACTACCCACACATAACAGCGAAGAACCCAATGATTGGGCCATCCACCGGAATGGCCGCCATCGACCCAAAGCGGACATTAGTTGCAAACCGGAAAGACGGCTTCTTGCTAACACTTTCGTTAACTTGGTGGTTCCGAAGGCGGAGGTTCTGCGATATCCACATCATCAGCTTTGACGGGCTTTCCAAAAATACAAAGCGCGAGAACTAGCCACCAAACGTACACCGCTTCTGCGGACGCGAATGCGTCGTCGTCAGGCATTCCATGTGCGAGTTGGTGCCTCAAATTTGGCCCACGATTGTCGGTAAGAAGCGTGCGCAGTTCCAAAAGCACGTTCTCGGACAAAATCGTCGTCAGACGCTCGTCTATTACAAGTTCGCTGAGATCAATATGCCTTTGAACCCCAAATCGATCCAGCTTGGTGGTGATGATCCCCCGGGCGTTCATCAGGTGCCGGAGAGAATTCTCGATTTGAGGGATCAAGAGGTGAGCAGCGGTCATAAAGTCGAGCTGAAATCCCGCATGTAACCCTTCAGCAAATATCCGTTCATGCCCCGGCGGAATGAACGGGCTGTAGGTGAAGAGGCCCACTAACTCCGACAATGTGATGGCATGCTCTAAGGTGACCTGAAGAAGAGCGGGTATTATGTAAGCCTGCGTGACGAAGTTACGTTGAACTGCCAAGTACTTCACGATTTTTGCGAAAAGCGCGTCGTCGCCGGATGCTGGATCGAGACTCGCACCGGGCGCGATCCCGACGGTACGTCCTTCGGCATCTGATTTCGTGGAAGTTACAAGGTGGTACAGCGGTCCGATCTTCGCTATAGCCGCTACTGCTTCGCGCATTTCCGTTGGATGGGCCAGAGGTGAGATATAGGCCAATCGCAGCAATGCGATGGGCAGTTCCTGACCAGTGACTTTTTCCCGCGCCCTCCGGGCGTATTCCGCTATATTGATTGATGGCCCCGCGATTTTCTTGAATTGCGCGATCGAAGCGCGCTCGGCACGTTGGAGGTGTGGACGCACCGCCTCGACATAGGTATCGCTCGCCGGGATTCTTCTGTGCGCCTGAATTGCCTGGGTATAGAAATGGGCGGCAGCGAGATTATCGCCTGCGGATTCGCGCATCTGGGCCTCGGCCTCAAAAGTCTGCGCAATTGCCCGGAGCGCAGAGTTTACGCCAGACTCGTTCTGATTTCGACGATAAATATTCGTAATCAAATCAGAATAAAACCGTGCAACGTGAAAGTTGTTCCGCGTAAGCGCTCCCTCCGCGGCTCGTTGCGCAGGTTCTAAATAATCGGCGGGCACGCCAATGCGAAATTCAAGTAGTAGCTTGATGACCTCGCCTGTCAAAAAAAGCTTGTCTTCGCCGCGATATCGGTTAAGCAATTCAAGCAGATACTGAACAGCCGACTGAAAAGAGGTCTCGTCAGCCCCGAGCGAACGGCTAAGGCGGAGGGCACGCTCCGCTCGCGCCATTCCGTCACACCATTGTTCCGGGTCCTCCAGATTGCGCGCCGAAACCAGATAGGCCGCAGCCGCGACTCGCGCCACGTCCGGGTTTCCGCGTCCCCGCAACCAAGCTGCATCGGCGACGATCGCGCGTATTTCGGGATTCTTGATGTCAGGTGCGATAGCGGCGAGGTTGGCTGCTTGCTCCTTCGTTAATTGCTTCAGCAGATTGCTGGTTCCGACTTTTCCGAAGGGCTGATTAGAGGTTTGTGAGGGGAGGTAGTCTCCAAATCCGAGGACAAAGCCCAGCAGCCGCATGGCATCGGCGCGCTCGTGCGCCATGCCGGGAGCGTCGGCTTCGCGCCAGAAGATCGTTGGAAGGTGATGGTCGTCTGACTGCATGGCCAGTTCGGCCAAGGCATCTATCTCGCCCGGTGAAACTGGAAATGCCATAACCCAAATCCCAAGCCATCCGCTCTCTGTGGCGTCGGCTTTATATAGTGCAGGCAGCCGAACTTGAACCAGCCTGGGCCTTCGCCCAACGGATTTTTGTGCCCGTCACGGCCTTCGCCGCCATTGACCCTGGGGGTACGTCCGCTTTCCACCCAAAGCGGCGATAGCAGTGTCCACTGGCATAAACCGTCGCATCCGACCCTTTGCACCCATTCAAACTGGCCCACTACCCCGGTTGGGATTATTCGGCGGCGACGAAGAAGGGAAGCTGACGGCCCGGACCGGCCCGCTCGGCGCATAGGCGACATAAAGTCCCATTCTCGGACGTCGCCGCTCGCCCACGTCTCACCGGGGGCCCTTGCCCCCAGTTACAGCGCAGACGACGGATCTGTCCCCGGACCCCACCAAGCGGCTCACCATCGGGGGCCCACAGGTACCCCAAGCGCATCGCTCCGTCAGACTCGTGGCGGTCACGCCACGATGCGCGGGTCCCCGCTATGTGTGGGCCGCCAGGCAAGGAAGTCGAAACGCAGATGCACGCCGATAAGACGGGATGCACGCAAAACGCAGGCTGAACCGACATTGGCTCATGTCCAACCCGTCAACCGTGCGAGCGCGCCATCAGCGTGCATCCCGTCTTATCGGCGTGCATCTGCGTTTCCCCTTCCTGTTGCTTGAGCAAAAGCGAAGCCGAGGCAGAGGCGCCATCGTGATCCACGGACGAAACGACCCAGACCGCGTGCGGAGTAGCTAACTGAAGAACCTCACCGACTTCGGTCACGACGTGACGTTGTTCGCGACCGGTGGCCGGGTCGCAGCCGCCGCCCCGGTAAGCCGGGAATGACCGCTCCCCACCCAAACCGACCATTGTCTGGCCCGACCCAAGGACAACGCCTTCCGCATTAGCGAGAGTGTGCTGCCTGCTGCCCGAAGGTGCAGCGCTCTCGGCCGATTTCGACCCTGAGATGCACCGGCTCTACGCGATGTTGAACAACGGCAAGGAATTGGATCTCGGCGACTGACCGTCGCGCACGGTCGTTTCCCGGCAGCGCGGCACTCTCGCCAGATCAGTTAATATAGAAGACCATTGACGTTAGTTATACTAATCACCACCTCCACACCCTTCCCACCCCTCCATCAGATCGGCACCCCCATGCACACAATCCCCAACCTCCCCGCCGCCGTCTCCCGCGAAATCTTCGCCAGGCTCTGCGCGATCCTGCCGCCGCCAGTCATCGACACCGCCGAGGCCCGTGCCGCGCGCGAGGCGGACGCCATGCAAGCTGTCGCGGCGCTGCGTCCAGCCGATGCCTTCGAGGCTCGGCTCGCCGTGCAGATCGTCGCCGCCGACACCCACGCCATCGATTGCTTCCGCCTCGCCGCCAAATATTTCAACGATCTCACCGCCGGGTTGCAGTGTCGCGCCCAGGCCGCCCTCATGATGCGGCAGATGCAGGCTGCGCTGCGGACGCTGCATCGGATGCAGGCGATGCGGGCGAAGACCGAGGCAACGAGCCAGCCCGCCGCCCCTGCCCTCGGCGACGTCGGGAATACTCGCGATGCCACGCCGGCGGCACTCACGCAGCAGCCCGACAGCGTCACCGAGGCCGAGGACTACGCCACGCGGTATCCCTATCGCGCCGCCCGCATCCGCGCGAATGGCGGCTTGCCGGCCCGGTTCGATTTCAGCCCGCCCGAACCCGCAATCATCCGGGCGCTTGTCAACGGCACGAGCCCGGTACTGCGCGCGCTCGACCGGTGCGAAGCCGCAGCGGCGGCCTGATACGAGCCACCCAGCCGTATCACATGATGCAACATCGTCTCATCTCTCGGCACATGAGACAGAGTTGAACGCACGACGGGGCCGCCCGGCCGGTGCCCTCCGTGTGAACCCTTCCTTTCGTGGAAACGCAGCAATGCCGGGCGGTGCGCTCGATTGCCATGCCACGCCAAACACCACGGCTTGCGGACCAGGGGGGAATTGACCAGCCTCTCCGCACGACAAGAACCGGGGGAAACATGCGCACGACAATCGGCGCCGTACTGCTGATCGCGACACTGCTGTCTGGCACGGATGCACACGCACAGAAGCACGGCGGCGTGCTGACGCTGGAGCACATGGACAACCCGCCCAGCCCGTCGATCCAGGAGGAGGCGACGGCGTCCGTCGTGATCCCCTTCATGCCGCTGTACAACAACCTGGTCATCTACGATCAGCACGTCGTGCAGAACAGCCTGAGCACGATCGTGCCGGAGCTTGCCACGCGCTGGTCATGGAACGCGGCAATGACCGAGCTGACCTTTACGCTGCGTGACGGCGTGAAATGGCACGATGGCAAGCCGTTCACCTCAGCCGATGTGAAGTGCACCTGGG
>JBGQCE010000374.1:0-4414 GCA_041495185.1 Bradyrhizobium sp. | reverse complement strand
CTTATCTGACGACCAAGCTGGTGACCGGCCGCTTCTTCATGGAACGGATGCTGCCGGAAACCTCGTTACATCTTGCGCGCATCCAGACCGGAAGCGCGACCACCATGGAATTGGCGGCGGAAGCGTTCTGATCGGAGAAATTCTTCCCCAAGCCCGAAAACTAGATCCGCGACATCTTCCAATTCGCTTATATATTATGATCCTCATACCAGGAGGGCGTCATGCCTGAGGCATATATCTACGATCACGTTCGCACGCCGCGCGGCCGCGGCAAGGCCGATGGCGCGCTGCATGAGGTGACCGCGCTGGCGCTGGCGACGGCGCCGCTGAAAGCCCTGAAAGAGCGCAACAATCTCAGGGAAGACGTGGTCGACGACGTCATCCTCGGCGTGGTCGATCCGGTCGGCGAGGCGGGCTCCGACATCGCGCGCTTCGCGGCGCTGAAGGCGGGCCTCGGTGAATCCGTTCCCGGCATTCAGATCAGCCGCTTCTGTGCCTCGGGCCTTGATGCCGTGAATTTCGCCGCAGCCCAGATCATGAGCGGTCAGCATGAACTCACCATCGGCGGTGGCGCTGAATCGATGAGCCGCGTCGGCATCGGCGCGTCCGGCGGCGCCTGGCCGATGGACCCGTCGATCGCGGTGCCGGCCTATTTCATGCCGCAGGGCGTGTCGGCCGATCTGATCGCCACCAAATACGGCTTTTCGCGCGACGACGTCGACGCCTATGCGGTGCAAAGCCAGCAGCGCGCCGCCAAGGCCTGGGACGAGGGCCGCTTCAAGAATTCGGTGATCCCGGTGAAGGATGTCAACGGGCTCACCATTCTCGCCAAGGACGAGCACATGCGGCCGACCACGACGATGCAGTCGCTCGGCCAGTTGCAGCCGTCATTCGTGACCATGGGACAGATGGCCGGCTTCGATGCGGTGGCGATCCAGTCGCATCCGGAAATCGAGCGCATCAACTACGTACATCACGCCGGCAACTCGTCGGGGATCGTCGATGGCGCCGCCGCGGTTTTGCTCGGCAGCAAGGAGGCAGGTGCGAAGTACGGTTTGAAGGCGCGTGCGAAAATCCGTGCCTTCACCAATATCGGCTCCGAACCTGCGATGATGCTGACCGGTCCGGTTGACGTCACAGAAAAGCTGTTCGAACGCTCGGGCATGAAGAAATCCGACATTGATCTGTTCGAATTGAACGAGGCGTTCGCCTCGGTGGTGCTGCGCTACATGCAGGCCTTCGACATCGACAGCGCCAGGATCAACGTCAATGGCGGCGCGATTGCGCTCGGCCATCCGCTCGGCGCCACTGGCGCGATGATTCTGGGCACTGTGCTCGACGAACTCGAACGCACCAACAAGTCGACCGCGCTGATCACGCTGTGCATCGGCGGCGGCATGGGCACCGCAACGATTATCGAGCGGGTGTGATTTTTTACCCCCCGCAAGGGGGAGGGGAGCAGAGACAACCGCCGCGCCTGCTGGCTGTCGGCATCGAGGGAGCAAACACAATGGCCTTCAAGAATTTCAGGATTGAGACCGACGCCGACGGCATCGCGCTGGTGACATGGGACATACCCGGCCGTTCGATGAACGTGCTGGATGAGACCACGATTACCGAACTCGAAGAGATCGTGAAGCAGACTTCCGCCGACGCCGCCATCAAGGGCGTCGTCGTCACCTCGGGCAAGGAGGCGTTCTCCGCCGGCGCCGATCTGTCGATGTTGGAGGGCATGAACCGCCGATATGCCGACCTGCTCAAGGCCAAGGGCGAGGTCGCGGCCAACCAGATGCTGTTCGACGAGAGCCGCAAATCCTCGCTGGTGTTCCGATCAATCGAAACCTCGGGCAAGCCGTGGGCCGCGGCGATCAACGGGCTTGCGCTTGGCGGCGCATTCGAACTGACGCTGTCATGCCACTACCGCGTCGCCGCCGAAAATCCGAAGACCCGTCTCGGGCTGCCGGAAGTCAAGGTCGGGCTGTTTCCCGGCGCCGGCGGCACCCAGCGCGTGCCGCGTATCGTGCCGCCGCAGGATGCGATGCAGTTGCTGCTGAAGGGCGAGGCGGTCAATCTCGCCAAGGCCAAGGCGCTGAAGCTGATCGACGCGGTCGTTCCGCCCAGTGACCTGATCAAATCAGCCAAGGACTGGATCAAGGGCGGCGGCAAGGCGGTCGCGCCCTGGGATACGAAGGAATTCAGGTTGCCGGGCGGCCCGGTCTATTCCAAGGCCGGCATGCAGATGTTCCCGGCCGGCAATGCGATCTTCCGCCGCGAGACCTACGACAACTATCCCGCGGCGCGCGCCATCATGAGTTGCGTCTATGAAGGCCTGCAGTTGCCGATCGACGCGGCGCTGCGCGTCGAATCGCGCTACTTCACGCAGATCCTGCGCAGCAAGGAAGCCGCCGCGATGATCCGCAGCCTGTTCCTGTCGATGCAGGAATTGAACAAGGGCGCGCGGCGTCCGCAGAACGTGCCGCCGACCAAGGTCAGGAAGCTCGCCGTCATCGGCGCGGGCTTCATGGGCGCCAGCGTCGGCTACGTCTCGGCGCGCGCCGGCATCGACGTGGTGCTGATCGACCGCGATCAGGAGAGCGCCGACAAGGGCAAGGGCCACGCCAAATCCGTGATCGACGATTTGATCGCCAAGGGCCGTGCCAAGGAAAGCGATCGCGACGCCATCCTGTCGCGTATCAGCGCGACCGCCGACTACGGCGTGCTGAAGGATTGCGATCTGATCATCGAAGCGGTGTTCGAGGACCGCAAGGTCAAGGCGGAAACCTACGCCAAGGCGCAGCCGCTACTGAAGCCTGATGCGATCTTTGCCTCCAACACTTCCACGCTGCCGATCAATTCGCTGGCGGAAGAATTCAAGGACCAAGGCAAGTTCATCGGCATTCATTTCTTCTCGCCGGTCGAGAAGATGATGCTGGTGGAAATCATCGTCGGCAAGAACACCGGCGACGTCGCGCTTGCCACCGCACTCGATTACGTGCGGGTGATCGGCAAGACGCCGATCGTGGTGAATGACTCCCGCGGCTTCTTCGCCAATCGCTGCGTGCTGCGCTATATCTCCGAGGGCAACGAGATGCTGCTCGAAGGCGTGCCGCCGGCGATGATCGAGAACACCGCGAAGATGGCGGGCATGCCGGTCGGACCGCTGTCGCTGTCGGATGAAGTTGCGCTCGATCTCGGCCTCAAGATCATGAAGGCGACCGAAGCCGATCTCGGCCCCAACGCCATCGACCAGTCGCAGAAGAAGCTCATGGTCGAGATGGTCGAAAAACAAGGTCGCTTCGGCCGCAAGAACGGCAAGGGATTTTACGACTATCCCGAGAAGGGCAAGGGCCAGAAGAGCCTGTGGCCGGGATTGAGCGGGTTGCAGCCGAAACACCTCGATCCGGATACGCTCGATGTCGAAGAGTTGAAGCAGCGCTTCCTGGTGGTGCAGGCGGTGGAAGCCGCGCGCACCGTGGAGGATCATGTGATTGTCGACCCCCGCGAAGCCGATGTCGGCTCGATCCTGGGCTTCGGCTTTGCGCCGTTCACCGGCGGCACGCTGTCCTACATCGACTTCATGGGGACAAAAAATTTCGTCGAGCTTTGCCGCAAGCTGGAGGCCAAATACGGCTCGCGCTTCACCCCGCCGAAACTGCTGATCGAAATGGCGGCCAAGGGCGAGACGTTCTACGGCCGCTTCCCGCCGAAGAAGCTGGCGGCGGCGTAAAAAAGATTGTCGTCCCGGCGAACGCCGGGACCGCCGTGTCCCATCAGAAAGGCACTGCGGCAGACGCCGTCTTTCACGACGAACGACTGGGGTTATAGGTCAACCGACGATATAGGCCGCCGAACCGGTCGCGATTTGCTCGTCTGTGTCGTTGACGAGATCCATATGGACCACGGCGACGCGACCGCCGAGCCTGACGACGCGACCCGTGGCCACGAAATATTTGCCGCGTCCCGGCCGCAGGTAATCGATGCGCAGGTCGATGGTGCCGATATTGGGAAAATGTCGCGGAGCCGTCGCTTCGGCTTTGCCGGCGAACGAAGCCAGGGCGATTGCGAGGCCGCCCACCACGTCCAGCGTCGCCGAGATCACACCGCCGTGCAGAATTTGACGGACCGGGTTGCCGACCAGCTCGGGCCGCATGTCGAACCTTAGTCGCGGCGCTTTGGGATCAAGCGAGTCGATCCTGAGACCGAGCACGCGATTGAACGGGATCATCTGTTCGAAGGTGCGCCCGATTTCCGCCTCGATGCTCTCAACTTCGCGCCGGCTTCCCATATCGATAATCCCGACCGAGGGAGTGCATATTTTTGCCTGATGTTGCGGCCCAGTTACATCCTTAGCCCAAAAAATCGGTACCTTTTGCCCAATTCGACTGGATTGAAATTATTCTTTTCTTCTTTTAGG
>JBGQCE010000373.1:0-4420 GCA_041495185.1 Bradyrhizobium sp. | reverse complement strand
CTTCTGCGCATGACCGCGCCGCGCGCGGTGGCCGCGTTCGGTTCCGTGCCGGCTGCGGTCCGGGCGCCGGCGGCTGCGGAGGTTGTCGCAGCCGATCGCGAGCCCGTGTTCGAGGAAATCCGCCCGGAGGTTCGCAACGACCCTCGTGCGGACATTCCGATCGAGCTCACCGAAATCGAGCAACTGGCCGAGGATGTGCGGAGCGCAGGCGAAGCGGTGCGCAAGGTCACGATCCTCGGCACCGCCTCGGGCGAGAGCATCACATTGACGGCGTTGACGCTGGCCCGCCTGATCGCGCAGAGCGCGAGGGTCGTGGTGGTCGATTTGGCGGCGTCGTCGCCGGCGATCTCGGCCGCATCGGTCGATCCGGCTGCGCCTGGACTTGCGGAATTGATGCTGGGCGAAACGTCGTTTTCGCAAGTGATCACCAGGGACCGGCTGTCGCGGGTTCATCTCGTGAGCGCCGGGCGCCCGGGCTTTGACCGCGCGCTGCTGCAATCGCCGCGGCTGACACTTGCGATCGATGCGTTGCTGCGGGTTTATGACCATGTGTTGCTGGACGCCGGCGCCGCTTCCGACCTGCCGGCGGAGTTGCTGACGGCGCAGGCCCGCGCCGTGGTGGTGCCGGATCCCTCGATGGCCGCCGACGCACGTACCCTGATGTGCGATCAGCTGCGAGCGGTGGGCTTCAGTGAGGTGACGATGCTGAGCAAGCCGTCGCAGCCTTCGGACGCCGTCGAACCCGGTCCGCGGGTCGTGGCGGCCTGAAGCCGGCGTTCGCACAGCTCTCCAAGAGAATTGTTTCGATCAGCGGTGAAGCGCGTTTCGCAGCTTTTGCGCCATGTGAAACAGCGCCTGATTATGCTTCACCAGATGCTTGGCGCGGTTGATGCCTGACATCGCTGATGCCGCGACCCTGCCGCGCGGACTGAGCGGGATGAAGCTGTCGAAGATCGGCTCGTCGCTCTTGCAGAACAGCCTCTTGTAGTCGTCCGACCCGATTCCCAAATCGAGCGCGCGATAGCCGCGCGCGGCATAGTGGTCGATGATGTTGCGCATCAGGATCAGTCCGGGGCTGTAACGCGAATTGCCTGACATCGTGTAAGTATTGAACATCATCGAAAAGCGATATCCGTCGGCGACGCCCGCGAAGATCGCGATCACCTCGTCGGCGCATTCGAGCGCGTGAATATCGATAACGTGACCGCCGCCCGCGAGCTTGGCCATGCAGGCGCTGCGGATGAAATCCTCGACGCCGGGGTCCGCGAATACGTTGGGCAATTTCTGCTTCGCCATCCGCAATGGCTTGATGGAGAGGAACCAATCGAGCAGCCGTTTGACGTCGGCCTCGGAGGCTGCGACGTGATAGCGATAGCCTGAAAGCTTTTGCAGCTTGCGTTCCTTGCCCTTCAAACGCCGGCGGAACGAGCTGCTGATCAGGGTCGCGGGCGCAGCGCCAGGTCCCATCGTCAGCAGCGGACAGTCGTTGGCCGAGGCCTGGCTCGGCAATAGCGCCATCGGGTTTGGCAAATCCCGCCAGCGTAACGGCTGTTGCGTCAGCGCCAGAACGTCGGCGCCGGACCGCTGGCGTATGCCCGATATCAGCGCGTCAAGATCGGCTGCGGTGGCGGCTGCGGCAAAATCACTATCCCACAGCGCCATGTTGAACGTGGCGTGCTTGCCGCCCATGAAACAGGCGCTGCGAACGCCGTGCTTGTGGTTGAGCGCGAGTGGCAGCAACAGCAGCGGCCGGCGCTCGGCGTCGTAAGCGATAACGATGAAGGGCAGGACGTTGTCGCGCTTTGCGACCTGCTGCTGCCAGGGACTAAGGAAATCGAACCGCTGATAAGGCGTAGAGAACTGCCGCCCGACTTCGAGGCCGCGCCAGACCGCCTCGGCCTCGCCGAGATCGTGGACAATATCGACGCTGGCGATGCGGCTCGCTCTCGACCATGCTGGCGCCTTCGCCGTCCGGCTTTCGATCGCGCCAGCCATGGTCATTACGAAACCTGTCCATAGGAAATTATTTACATTTTTCAGCTTAGGCCAACCTTTGCAAAGAAGTGTCAACAAAGAGTAATGACAATGCGGCCGGGGCGCGGCGGGAAACCTCCGCATTGAAGGGCGAGAAGTTGCCATCCGAAAACAGATTTTTGACGAGCCTGAAGCTCGAACTCGCCTATTTCAGCGGCATGCCGTTGCTGAGGGGACGGGGGACGGGCGGCGCCGGCGTCATCATGCGGTTCGAACGCGTGCGTCCGCGCAAGCCTGCGCGCTTTCAGCCGCTCAAATCGCGGGAAATCACGCCCAGATTTCTCGATCGAACGATCCGGGCGCTGAAGCGCTGGAAATACGATATCGTCTCCATGGACGCGGTCTGCGAGAGGGCGGTCACGCTGGCTTCGCCGAGACGGTTTGTGTGCCTGACATTCGACGGCGGCTACAAGGATATCATCGCGTCAGCCTATCCGGTGCTTTCGAAACATGCCGTGCCATTCACCGTTTACGTGCCGACGGCGTTTCCCGACGGCCTCGGCCAGGCTTGGTGGCTCGCGCTTGAAGAAGTGATTGCGCGCGAAAATCGCCTCAGCCTCGTGATGGAGCGCCAGGAGCGGCATTTCAACATCCGATACCGATCCGAAAAATATCAGCTCTACGAATTTCTCGGGGGCTGGATGCGCACGCTGGCGCCGCCGGATCTTTCGACGGCGATCAGGGATCTCTGCACGCGATACTCCGTCGACCTCGCGGCGTTGTCGCGCGAGGCATCGATGGACTGGGACGATCTGGCGAAGCTTGCGGCCGATCCCAATGTGACGATTGGAAGCGCGACGGTGAACTATCCGGTCCTGTCAAACCTGAAGGATGCGGCTGCGTTGCGCGAGATGACGATGGGCCGGGCGGTGGCGCAAGCCGCGCTCCACCGCGACGTCCGGCATTTCGCCTATCCGTTCGGAGATCGCGCGGCCTTTCGCCGCCATCATGTAGGGATGGCCAATGAAGCCGGCTTCACCAGCGCGGCATCGGCGATATCGGGCGTGGTCGAGGCGGAGGACAAGACCAACCTGCACGCGCTTCCGCGCATCGCATGGGACGGACGGCAGCGTTCACTGCGCGCCATGCGCGTGATTCTTTCGGGCATTACCTTTCCGCCGGTGAAGCGCGCTCGCGGTAAGCGGTCTTAGGCGTCCGGCCGCGCCATCCAGCTGATGATCGGCATCGCCGGCAACACCCATCCGATGCCGGCGACGACATAGAAGATCGCCTGCAACAGTCCGGAGTTCGCGAGCCACGGCGTCTGCGCCACCGTCATTCCCATCAGCGACCACACCACCACCAGCACGAGAAGAGCGATGGTTCCGAAGAATTTGCGGGTGCGTATTGTCATGACGGAAATGTGCAGCTCGTTGCCGACGCGCGCCTTGCGCGCGGGAAGGGGCGGACTATAAGGTGCGCGCAAATTCATTCAAGCGCAGCTTCAATGACCGGTATTTTCGCACAGCCAGCATCAGATATCCGCGCCGTCCGTTGGTGGCTGTTCTCGATCGCAGCCCTGATCGCGATCATGGTGCTGGTCGGCGGCGCCACGCGTCTCACCGAGTCCGGGCTTTCGATCGTCGAGTGGAAACCGGTCACCGGCACTCTGCCGCCGCTCAATCATGAACAGTGGACGCAGGCGTTCGAAGCCTACAAGACCATCCCGCAATTTCGCGAACTCAACGCCGGCATGAACCTGAGTGAGTTCAAGACGATTTTCTGGTGGGAATGGAGCCACCGGCTGCTCGGGCGCGTGATCGGGGTGGCCTATCTGCTGCCGTTTCTCTGGTTTCTGTTGCGCGGCGTTATGGGCGCGGAGCTGAGGCGGCGGTTATGGCTGATTTTTGGCCTCGGCGCGCTGCAGGGCGCGGTTGGCTGGTGGATGGTGGCATCAGGGCTTTCGCAGCGGGTGGAAGTTTCGCAATATCGTCTGGCCACTCACCTGGTGCTGGCGCTCCTGATTTTCGCTGCCATCGTCTGGACTTTGCGCCGGCTGGCGGACCGGCCGCCATCGACGGTATCTTCGCGGCTGAAAATCACCAGCGTGGCGCTCGTGGTGCTGACGTTCGTGCAGCTTTATCTGGGCGCACTGGTCGCCGGCCTGCGCGCGGGCAGGGTCTATAACACCTGGCCCGATATCGACGGTGGATTGATTCCATCCGCGGCGCGGCTGTTCTTCGAAGCGCCGTGGTGGCGCAATCTGTTCGACAACACGCTGACGGTACAGTTCGAGCACCGCATGATCGCCTATGCACTGTTTGCGCTGGCCGTCCTGCACGCGCTCGACGCCGTCGGTTCGCGGGCCGGAACAGCCGCGGTCAGGGGCGCATGGTGGCTTGCGGCAGCGGTGACGTTGCAGGCGATGCTCGGCATTCTCACGCTG
>JBGQCE010000372.1:0-4428 GCA_041495185.1 Bradyrhizobium sp. | reverse complement strand
GGCTCGGGCGCGATGAAGATCCTGTTTCGAATGATGGCGGTCTCTGCGCTGCTCCTCGCCGCACCCGCTGACGCAATCGTCGGCGGCGGAGTGCCGTCCGCCGAGGGTATCGGCCGCTCCGTCGTCACCATCGTCGGCTCGCGCGGCAATTTCTGCAGTGGTGCCCTGATTGCACCCAGACTGGTATTAACGGCGGCGCACTGCGTGCAGTCCGGCGCGGTCTACAAGATCGTCGAATACGGCGCAGACAGAGCGCCGCAGCTGCAGGACGTAAGAAATGTGGCCACGCATCCTGCCTTCAACATGCAGGCGATGACGGCCCATCGCGCCACCGCCGACGTAGCGTTGCTGCAGCTCGAAGCGCCGCCCAAGGGCAAGAATGCAGCGGTGCTTGGCGTGCCACAGCTTCCGATTGTTGCCGGCGGCCGGTTCACTATCGCCGGCATCGGCGTCACTATCCGCGGCGAAGGCAGTAGCGGCGGTACCATCAGGGTTGCCGGTCTTGCCGCAACCGGTAAACCGGGCACGCTGCAGATCCGGCTGGTCGATCCGGTCGGGCAGGGCACACGAGAGGGACTGGGCGCGTGTACCGGGGATTCCGGCGGCCCGGTATTCGAGGACCGGTCGGGCACCGCTGCCATTATAGGCGTTATCAGCTGGTCGACCGGGCCAAACGGCAGTGACGGTTGTGGCGGTCTGACCGGCGTCACGCCGCTGACGCTCTACCGCGACTGGATTTTACAGACTGCGCGCCAGTGGGGCTCAGGGCTGTGAGTTCGGCGGGTTGATCTGGCGCATTGTGCGGCCAATGATTGACCGTTACAGAACTCCCCGCAACGAGTTGCCAACTCAAAAAGAACCGGACTCATGAACGTAATAGCAACAACCCGCTACCCTTCCGCTTCTCAATCGGTCGAGCATTTCGATGTCCTGATCGTTGGCGCCGGCATCTCCGGGGTCGGCAGCGCCTATCACCTGACGACGCAGCTCCCGGGCACGAGTTTTGTCGTGCTTGAATCACAGGAAAGCTTTGGCGGCACCTGGCTGACCCACCGCTATCCCGGCATCCGCTCCGACAGCGATCTTCACACCTTCGGTTATCGTTTCAAGCCGTGGACCAGCGCGCCGATCGCCGCCGCTGCGGAAATTCTCTCCTATATGGGCGAGGTCATCGCCGAAAACGGGCTTGAGCGGCACATCCGCTACCGGCACAAGATTTCCTCGGCCAGCTGGTCGAGCAAGACCAATCTATGGACCATCGAAGCGGTCAGGACCGACAGCAACGAAGCCGTCACTTTCACCGCGAATTTCTTGTGGATGTGCCAGGGCTATTACCGGCACTCGGAGGGCTACACGCCCGAATGGAAGGGAATGGAAACCTTCAAGGGCCGCATCGTTCACCCGCAGCGCTGGCCGGAGGATCTGGACACCGAGGGCAAGAAGGTCGTGGTGATCGGCTCGGGCGCGACGGCAGCGACCCTGATCCCGGCGATCGCGGAAAAATGCGGCCACGTCACGATGCTGCAGCGATCGCCGACCTATTTCAGGACCGGCCGCAACGCGATCGAACTGGCCGAAACGCTGCGGCAGCTCCAGATCAGCGAAGAATGGATCCACGAGATCGTGCGCCGGAAGATCCTGTTCGACCAGGACATGTTTACCCGCCGCTCCTTCGAGGAGCCGGAAGTCGTCAAGAAGGAACTGCTGAGCGGCATTCGCGCGGCGCTCGGTCCCGATTCCGATGCCGACATCGAGAAGCATTTCACGCCAAGCTATCGGCCGTGGCGGCAGCGCATCGCCTTCGTCCCCGACGCCGATCTGTTCGAGGGTATCAAGAGCGGCAAGGCCTCCGTCGTGACCGACGAGATCGACCGCTTCACCGAAAAAGGCATTTTGTTGAAATCCGGCCAACTGCTTGACGCCGACATCATCGTCACCGCGACCGGGTTCAATCTCAATGTGCTCGGCGATATCGCGTTCATGATTGACGGCAAGCCGCTCGACTTCGCGCAGACGGTGACCTATCGCGGCATGATGTTCACGGGCGTGCCGAACATGGTCTGGGTGTTCGGATATTTCCGGGCGAGCTGGACGCTGCGGACCGATCTGGTGGCGGATTTCGTTTGCCGCCTGTTGGCTCACATGAAGAAAAAGGGCGCGAAGAAAGTCGTGCCGGCGCTGCGGCCGTTCGAGAAGGATATGCCGCTGCAGTCGTGGATCGATCCAGAGAACTTCAACCCCGGCTATCTCATGCGCGACATGCACCTGTTACCGAAGCGCGGCGACAAGCCGGAATGGCAGCATAGCCAGGATTACTGGGCTGAAAAGGACCAATTTCCGGCGATCGATCTCGACGACGCCGCGTTCGTCTATGATTGAGAACGGCTGCGCCCGAAGAATTGATGCTTGGGTCGGAGAACGGGCGAGATTGCGGGGGCGTGCGATGTTGGCACGTCGCCTCGCGACTTCCGATCCGCTCCTTCAACGATTCAATGCCACATCCCTGAATGCGGCTACGAGCGGCTTCTCGAGCTTTCCTTCCATGCTCCGAATGATCTCATAAGCCTGTTCCCGAGGCATGGTTGGCTTGTACGTTCGATGCTCGATCAATGCCGCAAAGATATCGGAAATGGTCAATATCCGAACGATGTCGGATATGCTGGCGGCGCAAAGTGCGTCGGGATATCCGCTTCCATCGAGGTATTCGTGATGATGCCGGACTGCGTCAAGAATCTCCGGGGAAATACCGGCACTCCCCTTCAGCACTTCATAGCCGGCCGCGGGATGGGTTTCGATTAATGCACGTTCCTGTGCATCGAGGCGCCCAGGCTTATCCAGGACCGCGAGTGGAATTTTCGCCTTGCCAATGTCGTGAAACATCGCAGCCGAGTACAGGCGCTCAATGTCAGGCTTCGCCAGACCAAGGCTCAATCCGAAATCAACAGCTATTCCCGTAACCAAAAGGCAGTGTTGATAGGTTCCCTCATGGTGGCGCCGAACCGTCTCTAGCCAGCTGCACAGCCCATCCTCCTCGATGCTGTCTGCAATCCTGCTACCTGCGCCTTTCGCATCCCTGACATCGATGGGCTTGCCGGCTAGCACGGCGGAGAACATCGAAGCGATGGTAGCCGCCCCGGCCGTCGCCGCTTCGCGGGCGCCAGGCAAAGCCTCGTTCGAGCCAGTTTCTGGATTATTCTGGTCGGCAAGTTCCGCCAACAACCTCGCTTGAGTGACAGGATTAGTAAGTACGTGCGTCGCTCCCAGAGCATAAGCCTGGGCGGTGTACAAACGCGCTTTCTGATCGATAAGAAAAATCCGCTTACGTGCGTGAGTTAATTTTCCGAACGTCTCCTTCAGAGCCGCAATATTTTCAACGACCCGCAAGTCTGCCGTGACGACGACAGCATCGGACTCGCTGCATCGGATGCGTGCGCCGCTCAGCAACTCGGATGTTACTACGTATTGCGGCTCCAGCACGGCGCGCAAATCCGAAAGCTTGGTAACAGTATCAGCAACTACATGAACGGACATTAGTGGCTAGTCTCAATTCTCGATGGTTATCCGAGGCGATAATCCCGCCTCCCCATTCTTCCGGCCGCTATCGCGTAAGAAAGCGCTCAAGGTCGGTGCAGATCTTGTGCGCCAGATCTTCTGTTATTTCGAATTTTATTTCCGCGTCGGCGGTATTCGCCTGAACGATGCCGGCTAACGGCTCTGTTGATTTAGTTAAGATAATGACTTCAGTCATTTTGTGTGTGTCGCTCATCTCAGGCGGTCTCGCCAGTTTGCTGTCGTTTCAGAGATCTCTTGGCCTTGTCTCGCGCCAGAAACCTGACGCCGATCTGATCGCCGGTTACGCGCACCATTTGACAGCGGCGAAACGCGAGACCCGTCGACGACAGAAGCAGGAAGAACTCCTTGAGATCCAATCCTTCAAGAGATCCCTCGACGCGCAAGCGCGCACCCGTCTGCGATACGTCGACCATCATGCAGTCCCGACGCCAGGTTCCATCGATCCCCATGATGAAAACGTGGATGCCGCGTTCGAAATCGACGCGCTCGCTCTTTCTGTCTCCATAGGTCATTTATGCGATCCGATCCTTCAGGGAATCGAAAAACGGCCCCGGGCATTCCCGGTACTTGCTTACCTTGCGAACCTGCCAAAATCGAAACAATCGCTGGACGTTCAATTTCGAAAGCCTTGCGAAATCAATTGTGAACCTGTCGTATCCCGCTTTCGATGCAGTTTCGGGCGGCAGCTTGGCAGCGGGAATCGCGCCGACAGTTTCCCATTCGCAATCTGCTACCAGCTGCATGGCTACGCGCTTTTCCGATGAACCGCTCTGCAGCGCGGCATCGAGATCATCGAACACGGAGGACTATCGGCGTTATGCACGATCGCAATCCAAAAAATTGCAGCGAGAGCTT
>JBGQCE010000371.1:0-4444 GCA_041495185.1 Bradyrhizobium sp. | reverse complement strand
TCTTCCTGCGCACCAGGATGCGCGCTCGCCGGCGGCGTTGCCGCTCGGCTGCGGTCGGGTCTTCCAGATCGGGATTGCGGTCGGCCCATTCCGCGATGTGATCCTCGCCGATCCATTCCCGCTCCTCGAGCTCGCGGTAGATCGCCGCTACTTCGCTCACCGGCATGTCGCAGGTTTCGGCGCAGTCCTCCAAGTCGAAGTTGCCTATCCAGCCGCCGCGCCGGTTCTTCGAAGCGCAGTCGAGCAGCACGTCGACCACATGCACCACGCGCGAGACGTGGATATCGAGCTTGCGCGCGATCGTTCGCCATTTCGGGTGCGATGGGAAGCCGTTGTACTTGCTATCCCAACCGTAGCGCTTCGCCTTCTTCGGCGAGGCCTGCTGACGGTCATTGGCAAAAGGCATCGCGCGGCTTCCCCAAAAATCCCGCACGCACGACGCAACCGACTTATCCACAATAGATCACAGGAATTCACAGGGGATGCGAGACTACATCTAGTGGGTCGATGTGACCCCTTGATCTTGTACCCGACTCGACTCGCCCTGCGACATTGCTCGATGCTTCCCGGCAACCCATTGCTCAAATTGTTCGAGCACGAGCTTCCGCCAGAATTTGTGCCAGTCCGCATGATGCCTCTTACAAAGCCACGTCACATCAAGCGGCCTTTCGTAATCGGGATGATGCATTTCGGCGGAAGGATCGCCACACACGGCACAAGGACGATTAACAAGAGTGCCGCGCGCTTTCCGCTTCCGTGCGAATGCCCGAGCGGCGACGCGGAGGCCTGTCTGATCGTCGGGGTGGTCTCTCCGCCACTTTCGCATGTACTTGGCGTGGCAGCGCTTGCACCGAACGCGACCCGGCGCGAGCTTGCCGCCGCATTTGCAGGCGCGTGCGCTCATCCAGCAGCGCTCACTGATTCGTCTTCGTCGATGCCCCATAGGTGGGCGGGCGCAGTTAAACGACGCTTCTTCAACTCTTTGGTGACAATGAGGTAAGTGCGAGCCGGCAGCCGTCCCGCAGCTCGATAATTGCTGACGTGCTGCTGCTCCCGATTGATGAGCGCTGCAAATAGCGTAGTGCCGCCGAGTGCGTCGATGATCTCGGAAGCTGTTGAAAGGGTCCGAATCTTCAGCATGGGCATAGGAAACTAAAGGTTGCCTGTAGTATGTCAATATCATCCGCTACTTTATGGTCGTGCTCCGCCGATTTTGGAAGCATTCGCGCCATGGCGCGCGAGTCTCGATCCGACAGTCCACAAGCAATTGGAGAGCGATTACGCCACCTCCGTCTTGCCTATGGGGTTGTGCAGAAACGCGAAAAGAAGATGTCCCAAGCCGAATTTTCGCGGCTTTGTGGGGTTAGCGCGCAAGCCTGGAACAATGCGGAAACTGGTGACAACCGCCTCGGTCTCGACAATGCGTTAGCCGTCTGCCGGCACACTGGCGTTAGCCTTGATTATATTTTCTTCGGCCAACACGCCGGTCTCCCGCACGCATTGGCCGTCGAGATTGAGCGTATCGAAAATCTTAAACCTGCGGCCAGGCGCGCCTAAGTCGGCGGTGGCGTCAGGAACGTATCGATCAAGCTCAGCATGTGCGCGATGATCTTGCGGGCGTCGCCGTCATCATCCGGCAGTTGCGCCACGAGCACCAACGCCTGACGGCGCCGCCAATGATCGTGCGCGGGATCCTCACGCTGGCCAACAACGAGCGGTGTGACATTGTGCATTGCTCAGTCCCACACCGCCCTTTGGTTGTGGAGCGGTGGCAAGATACTGAAAATGGAACTCTTGCCGGCTGCTTACTCTCCACACCTAAACAGCGTCAGCTTTGCTGACCTTTTTTTGGTGGCCGCTTCGCGCGCGGCGGCATACTCAGAGTAAGAGATAAGTCTAAGTCTATGTCTGGCGTGACGGTCACGGAGTCACGCGTGATGGGGGGTGTGGATAATTAATCTACCGTCCAGCTTTATAATGCTATTGACAGACTACAGCTAAGCTGTAGTTAATAGCCCTCGCGATTCTGGAGGGCTACCCATGTCACCACAACCCACGCCATTTTCTGACGCCCAAGCCGCAGTGCAGGCCAAGATCACGGCGCGCCAGGTTATGCGCCGCGCCTTCAACGATCTGTGCCAGCAAGCCTCCCGGCTGCTGCAACAAGCCGATCAACTCGCGATAGTCGGCGGTTTGTCCGACATCGAAATCCGGCAGGCGCGCGCGGCTTCTAAAATCGCCGGCATAAATTTCTACTCCATCACTGGCCAAGCCGATGCGGCTGACTTCAACCGCCTCGACTACGATCTCCGCCATGTCGCGCGCTCCGTCGATCCGCTGATCGAGGCCATCGGCGCCGACGCCAAGGCGAATTCCACGGAACTGAACGACGCCACGTTCAAGGATTGCTTCAAGGACGTGATCGAGACCGCGATCCTCGGCAACGCCTGTCATGCGCTCGACACCTGCGCCGATGCCGCGCGTGAAGCGATCGAGGACAAGGACGAGCAAGCCGAGCATCGGCGCACTCTGCAAGAGGCGGAATAAGCGTCATGCAGCTTCAACCCCTGCTGCAAGCTCCGCCGGTACGTCCGGTACGAGGTTCTCCGCAAGGAAGCGGGCGCCGCATCGTTCTCAAGTTAAGTGCAGGGACCTTCGATCGTGTCGCGATGCTCGCTGCCGCTTCCGGTGTGAGCTTTGCCGAAGCCGTACGCCAGTTGATTGCGCGCGGGCTGGTAAGCAACGCCCGCGCTGGCGCGGTTGGCCAACGCCGCGATCGAAAAACGATCAACGAACCGGCAACAGTGGAGCGCGTGCCATGACCGACACCAACGATCACACCGTCCCGATCCTGTCGCTGCTCGCCGGCGCCGCAGTTGCCATTGCGATCCTGCTGCTGGCCATGCCGGCGCAGGCGCAAGGGTGGGCTTGGTTCCTGAAACACATCCACCCGACCGGGCAATGCGCGAGCGGGCGCGAGATCATCGGCTCGATCTATTGGGATGGCAGCCACAACGCGGATGGCACGCGGTTTCGTCCGCATGGGGTTTCCGCCGCGCACCGCACGCTGCCCTTCGGCACCACCGTCACCATCCACAATCCGAAAAACGGACGCTCGCTGTCGGTGCCGATCAAGGATCGCGGGCCGTATATCGCTGGCGTGCACAAGGAAGGCGCCATTGATCTCTCGCTCGGCGCCGCCCGCGCGCTTGGAATGACGGCATCGCAATACGTCTGCGCAAGCTACTGAGGGCACCATGTTCAACCCCGCCGCCTACCGCCTCGTCTGCATCGCCCTGATCGGCTCGATCATCGCCATCCTGGTGGTCGCCAGTAGGCAGGATAATCCCTGCGCTTGGCGATCACCTAACGCGCCGTCTTTCCGGTGCGGGATCGTGTTGCCATGAGCAAATCATCTAACCCTGCTTATCGATGCTGGGCGTCAATGATCCAGCGGTGCCACAACAAAAAGCATTTCGCTTTCAAATACTACGGCGGTCGCGGGATAGTCGTTTGCTCCGAATGGAGATCATCATTCGATGCTTTCTTAGCTCATATTGGCCCGCGCCCAAGCAAAAAACATGGCATCGACCGCATTGATAATAGCGGTTGTTACGAGCCTGGAAATGTGCGGTGGGCAACCATGAAAGAGCAGACTCAGAATTTTCGCAAAAATCACCTTATAACATTTTGTGGGGTGACCAAACCCATTGGTGCGTGGGCGCGCGATGCAAAAATCCACCATACGACTTTCGCTAATCGAATTGGTCGATTGGGTTGGGATATTAGCCGCGCACTGTCAACGCCAGTTAGGAAAAAGGCTTCCTAGCATGTCAAAGCTCGCCCACTCCTCCGACGAACACATGGCGCAGATCGAGCGCGACATCGCGCGCGAGAACGGCGACCTGCGCCGCTGCCGGTCCTGCTACGCCGAGAACATCATCGACGATCCCGAATGTCCGCGCGGCGGCGTCTGCTGCGACATCTACACCGTCCCACCCACCACGGGGCCCGCGCCATGAGCAGCCGGCCGCCATCAGGCTCAATGGTCTATTGGCGCTTCAAGGGCAATGCGCCGAGCGCATGGAGGTTCGGCTACTGCACGTATGCCGGTGGGTGCGACATGCTGCGCATGGGGTGCTGGAACGGCGACACCATGGGCGGCTCGATCGTCAGCGCATCTGAAATCGAATGGCGGGAGTATAGCCGATGAGCAAAGAACTTTTCATCGCCGCGCACGAGCAACTGATCGAGGAATATCTCGAAGCTCATCCCGAGGCGACCGAGGCAGAAGCTTACGACAAGACCGCCGACGCGGCCGATGGCCGCTATCGCGACAACTTCGCCGACATGGCGGACGTCGCCCACGCGCTGGCGCAGCACGGGTGATCGTCATGCCCTGGTGGCAAATCCTTCTCATCTTCTGGCCGCTAATGATGGCCGT
>JBGQCE010000370.1:0-4453 GCA_041495185.1 Bradyrhizobium sp. | reverse complement strand
CGCCAGGTCTTGGCGCCGGCACCTGCCGCCTGCGCCAGCGTCTGACAGTAATTGTCGGCACCGGCGAGACCGCCGAGGTTGCCACCATTGCCGATCCCGGTACTGGTCACGAAGAAACTGGTGTTGGCCGATTGCGCCTGCGCCGGTTGATCCGCTGAAACAACGAATGAAGCGGCCGCAATGAGGGCGAAACACGCACGCGAGACGATCTGAACAAGAGTGGGCATCGAATCCTCCAAATTGTTTTTATCCACCGGCTCATTGAGCGCCGGCCTGTCCGACATCAACACGTCGCGAGGAGGGCATTATTCCAATCCGCGACAGCGAAATGAAAAGGCGCCGCGGAATGAACCGCAGCGCCTTGCATCGTCGTCGTTTTGCAGGCGATCAGGTCTGCTGGATCGCCGAAAGTTCCCAACTTGCGCCGCGCGGCCGCAGGAAGGTCCACACTTCCGTCGCCTCGGTGGCCTGATCGCTGCCCTTGACCAGCCGGCCGGTGGTGCGATCAGTGGTCTTGTCGATCAGCGAGTACCGCAGCGCCACGCTGGCGAAGTCGGTATCGCCTTCACGCCAGGCTTCGGCAAGATCGCCCTGCAGCAGCTTGACATCGGAGACCGTGTTGATGATGTTTTGGGCCTTGTGGTCCGCGATATCCTGCGTGACATACGACACCATTTCAGGGGTCGCCAGCGTATGCAGCTTGGCGACATCCTCGTTTGTCCACGCAGCCTGAATCTCGCCGAGCAAGCGCTCGAAGGCTTCGTAGTCGGCCGGAACGATCTCAAGCGGGGCGCTGCCCGATCCCAATCCAAAACCGGTTCCGGTCCGGAACATGCCGGGGCCAACCGTGGCTCCGGGGGCCGCAGCCGGGCCCGCATAGGCCGACGCCGTCGCGTGACGGCGCTGCCACCACGACATCGCCAGCCGGACCACGATGACGATCAGACCGATCTGCAGGATCAGGCCGATGATCGACGACAATCCGCCGAGCCCTGAGAACATCCCGCCACCGAACAACATGCCTAGCAGGCCGGCGCCGAGGAAGCCCGCGGCGAGGCCGCCGAGCATGCCCATGCCGGGCCGGTTGAAGAAGCCGCCGCCGGCGGCCGCCGGCGCACCCATTCCGGGGCTGCCCGGCTGGGTGATGGTGCGATTGAAGGGTTGCGCGGTACCCGGCGCCGTCGGTGTGCTGGGCGGTGCGGAAAACGTTCGCGCGCCCCGCGACCCCGAACTGGCGCCACCGCCGATCCGGGCGTCGGCCGACGAGATCGCGAGCATCAACGGAAGCGCCAGCGATAGAACGACGGCAATCGCCTGGACGATGCCGCTTGCGCGTTGCGTGAATTTCATGTGCCTATTCCTCAGTCCCCGGTAGGGGGAAGCGCCACTAAGATGGGCAGGGATGCCCAAAAGTGAAGCCACTATCGGGAACTGCACCTGCGGCCCTCGGTCGCGGGCAGCGGCGTTTGGGCCGGTTTTCGGGGTCTCACCGCGCCCTATGACGCCATGGTTTCCTTCACCGCCGCAACCAGCTGGCTCAGCGTGAACGGCTTCGGCAGGAACGCGAATTGCTGGTTCTCCGGCAGGCTCTTGCCGAAGGCATCTTCGGCATAGCCGGACACGAAGATGATCTTGAGGTCCGGATTGCGGCCGCGCATCGTCTTGAGAAGGGTCGGGCCGTCCATTTCAGGCATCACCACGTCGGAAACCACGAGATCGACCGCGCCGTCCTTTTGCTCCAGCGCTTCCATCGCCTCGACGCCGTTCGAGGCCTCGATCACGCTGTAGCCGCGCGAGCGCAAACCGCGCGCGTTCAGCGAGCGCAGGCCCTCCTCGTCCTCCACCAGCAGAATGGTGCCCTGCCCGGTCAGATCGGCCCGCGGCTTCGGCTCCCTGGCCGCGCCGTTGGCGGCCGCGGCATCGGGCTGGACATCCTGCTCGGGATGGTGCCGCGGCAGGAAGATGTGGAACGAGGTGCCGTGATCGGCTTCCGAGTCCACATAGACGAAGCCGCCGGTCTGCTTGACGATGCCATAGACCGTCGACAGGCCGAGGCCGGTGCCCTTGCCGACTTCCTTGGTCGAGAAGAACGGCTCGAAGATCTTGTCGACGATGTCGGGCGCAATGCCGCTGCCGGTGTCCGATATGTCGATCCGCACATATTCCGCCGCCGGCATGCCCTTGTAGGACAACCGGGCGGATTCCTCCGATGTCACATTGGCGGTTTGCACCGTCAGCTTGCCGCCATCGGGCATCGCGTCGCGCGCGTTGACGGCCAGGTTGACGATCACCTGTTCGAATTGATACAAATCGGCCTTGATCGGCCAGAGGTCGCGGCCGTGCAGCACCTCGAGCTTGACCTTCTCGCCGATCAGCCGCTTGAGCAGGTTCTGGATGTCCGACAGCGCCTCACCGAGGTCGAGCACCTGGGGCCGCAACGTCTGCTTGCGCGAGAACGCCAGCAGATGCCGCACCAGCGCGGCCGCGCGGTTGGCGTTCTGCTTGATCTGCATGATGTCCTGGAACGAGGGGTCGGTCGGCTTGTGCGCGTTCAGCAGGAAGTCGTTCGCCATCATGATGGCGGAGAGCACATTGTTGAAATCGTGGGCGATGCCGCCGGCGAGCTGGCCGACCATGTCCATCTTCTGCGACTGGTTGATCTGGTTCTCCAGCGCGCGCCGCTCGGTGGTCTCCAGCATGTAGACGATGGCAGCCTCGGTCTCGCGCTCGCCCTCCTCGACCGCGGTGACGAAGAACTGCCCCCATCGCTCCTTGGCGCCGTCGAGCATCGCCTCGACCGGCGGGATATCGCCCTGCCCCTCCGCCGCCTGGTTGATGGCCGCGATCAACAGGCTGCGATCGCGCGCGTTGACCGCCCTGAAAATCGACTTGTTGGCCGCACCTTCCGGGTTCAGGCTTTGCGCCAGTTTCGCAAACCGGGCATTGGCGCGGACCACCGCGCCCGACCGGTCCACGGTCGCAATCGCCATCGGGGTGTGATCGAAGAAGCGCATGAAGCGGACTTCGGCGGCGCGCTGCGGATCGGCGCGCTCGTCCCGCGCGCGGCTGATCACCAGCGTGCGCGAGGCGCCGGGCACGCCGTCGGCCCCGAACGCCAGCTTGTGATAGAGACGCGCGGGCATGGTCTTGCCGCCGCGCATCCTAAGATCGATGTCGAACACCTCGGTCTTGACCTCGCCGGGCACCGGCACGATCGAAGTCAGGAGCGCAGCGCCGTCGCCGGACACGATGTCGGTCAGCTTCAGGCCGCCCGAGCCGATCTCGGCGAGGTCGTGATCGAGCCAGTTCGCAAGCGTAGCGTTGACGTAAACGAGGTCGCCTGCGGGACTGACCGAGAAAAACCCGCACGGCGCGTGGTCGAGATATTCGATCGCATGCTGCAGTTCCTGAAACACGTCCTCCTGCCGTTCGCGGTCGCGGGTGATGTCGGCGATCGACCACACCGCGTATTTCGCCTCGCGCTTGCTCTGGCCGAGCGGCCTGACCCGCATCCGCAGCCAGCGGCCATGCGCGCCATCCTGGCCTGCAATGCGGACCTCCTCCTGCTGGCGCTTGCCTTCGCGCGCGGCCTTGAGCAGACGAAACACCGCCTCCGACACATCGGGATTGCCGATGAACACCCGCTCCACCGGACGGACGTCCTGCGCGGTCGCAGCTCCCGTGAGCGCGAGATAGGCCGCGTTGAAATAGACCACATGACCGCGGGGGTCGGTGACCGCGAGCCCGTCATAGGCATGATCGGCGATGCGGCCGATGACGGGATCGTCGGCGGCGCGATCGGCGAAACGGATAATCCCCGCGGCGAAGGCGAACAGGCTGAACAGCCCGACCATCGCCAGTAGCGCAAGCAGCCCGAGGATATAGGGCTGCGCCTGCACCCGGCCGACCGTCATGAGTCCGACGGCCACCGCGACAAGCCCCGCGGCCACCAGCAGCACCAGAACGATGCTGCCGCTGCGCCGCGCCGGCTCATGGACGGTCATCGGCTCTCGTGACGGATCGTTGTCAGGATCGGCGGTCATGCCAGGGGACGCAGCCTGTCGACATTGATGTAACGCGCTTGCGCGCGCTGGATGTAACGCGCTTGCGCGCGCTGGATATGACGCGCTTCACGCACGCTTGGCTCCTGAGTGCCTGAATCGGACCCGCAAGCGCAAGTCCGTACACCGGCTATTTCACTGGTTGCGCGCATTTCCGGCACTTTCCGAGGGGCGCACTCCCCTATGCCCGCCAGCTGGAAAGCCCGCGTTTGAGCCCCATCACGTAGCCGATGATTTCGGCGACCGCGTGATAGTGTTCCACCGGGATCTCGTCGTCGATGTCCACGGTGGCATACAGGGCCCTCGCCAGCGGCACGTTCTCGACGATGGGGATGTCGTGCTCGCCTGCGACTTCCCTGATCTTGAGCGCGATCGTATCGACGCCCTTGGCG
>JBGQCE010000369.1:0-4459 GCA_041495185.1 Bradyrhizobium sp. | reverse complement strand
TATCTCATGATAACGGCGAACACGGCGCAGGTCTCGATCGAAATGATTGAGACCACCGACGGCATAAAGAAGTCATTCGACAAGGTCACGATTGACATATCCAGCCACAAGGTAGCCTAGGCCCTTCCAGGCTGGCGCCTTGCCCACAGCAGTCCGCCTTGCGCAGGCTGCTGTGGCATCGGCATCGCGAAAGAGCGGTCGATGCGCTTATTCCGTCTTCTCGATATTCCAGAACACCGGCGTCGCCGGACCGCCGAGTACGCCGGTGAGCGATTTCCGCCACGCGGCTGGAGCCCTGTACTGCCCGAGCGGAATGTAGATCACCTGCTCAAAGACGCGGGCCTGAATCTCGGCGGCGATTTTCTTTTGTTCGTCAGGTGACGTGGATCGGGCGTAAGCGTCCCGCATCGATTCCAGCTTGGCGTCCTCCGGCCAGCCGAACCAGCCGCCATTCTTGCCTTTGCCGCTGACCGGCAGACTTGCAATCGGGTTCACCACGTCGGCGGCGGCCCAATTGGTGAAGAACATGTTCCAGCCGCCCTCCTTGGGCGGTTTCTGGCTGGCGCGGCGGGTGACCACGGTCTGCCAGTCGGTGGCCTGCACGTCCACCTTGAAGCCGGCCTCGCGCAACAATTGCGCCGCAACGATCGGCTGCGCCTTCAGGGTTACGACGTCGCCGGGCGCCATGATCACGATCGGCGTGCCGTCATAGCCGGATTCGGCGAGTGCTTTTTTCGCCTCCGCCATGCCGTTGCCCTTGAGCAGCGTCTCCGCGCCAACCTCGGTCGCCAGCGGCGTGTCGCACATGAAAATCGCACCGCAGATCTTGTAATATTCGGGGTTGCCGACCAGCGCATCCAGAATGTCCTTCTGGTTCATCGCCAGGAAGGCCGCGCGGCGAACCTTGAGGTTGTCGAAGGGCGGATAGAGGAAGTTCATTCGCCCGACCGTCTGAAGGCCGAGGTTGTCGAGGGTTTGGACCGTCAGGTCCTTGTTGGCAGCCAGCACGGGGAGAATGTCGAACGACGGATTTTCCATGAGATCGATGTCGCCGGATTGCAGCGCGTTCACCGCGGTCTGCGCATCCGCCATGGTGATCCATTCGACGCGATCGACCTTCACCACCTTGCCGCCGGCGGTCCAGCTCGGTGCTTCCTTGCGCGGCACATAGTCCTTGTTCTTCTCGTAGGCCACCTTCACGCCGGGCTGGAATTCAGCCGGCAAGAACTTGAACGGGCCGGAACCGATCTGCTCGGAAATTGGCTTGTCGGCGGGCGTGTCTGCGATGCGCTTCGGCATCATGAACGGCACCACGGACGAAGGCTTCCCGATCGATTCCAGCACCAGGCCGTAGGGTTCCTTCAGCTTCAGCGTGATGGTCCTGGCGTCGGTGGCCTCGATGCTGGCGGTGAAGGTCATCAGCTTCTGGCCCATGCCGTCGCGCTGGCCCCAGCGTTTCAGCGACGCCACGCAATCCTCCGCCGTGACCGGCGCCCCGTCATGCCATTTCAGGCCGTCGCGCAGCGTGAAGGTATAGGTGAGCTTGTCGTCGGAGACTTTAAATTCCGCCATTTGCGGCTGGATCTTGAAATTGGCGTCGGTCGCCAGCAGCGTGTCATAGACCATGTAGCCATGGTCGCGCGTGATATAGGCGGTGGTCATGATCGGGTCGGTGACGCGCAGATCGGAATGCATGACCGCGGTGATGGTCTTGGTGGCGGCGAGCGCGGACGACGCCAGCGCTACTGACACCGCGATGGCCGGCAAAGCCAGTTTCATAGCGATGGTGGAACGGTGCCAACGCGAGATGTGGAACATTCTGACTCTCCTGACGTGATACCGGTCAAAACCCGATGATTTGCTGTGCATGCGGCGCGTTATTTGGGCGCACTAACACGCTGTAACTTCAAGATATTTGAGACTTGCACCAAGCGCGTTGCGCGTCAATCGGGTTTTCGCTCATGGCCGTGCGGCAAATGAGGGCTCACCACCAGTCCATGTTTCACTTTACAAATTCATCGCCGGTCATTCTCGTAAGCCTGCCCTTGATGCGCACGCGTCTTTGAAAGCAACTCTAAACCAATGAGAATGCCCATGAACCCCGCCAACCTTCCCTTCGACTCCGAGGCCATGCTGCAGGGACTGCGCGGCTGGGTGGAATGCGAAAGCCCGACCTGGGATGCGGGCGCCGTCGAACACATGCTCGACATTGCCGCGCGCGACATGGCGATCATGGGCGCGTCGATCGAACGCATCGCCGGCCGGCAAGGTTTTGGCGGCTGCGTCCGCGCGCGCTTTCCGCATCCGAAGCAGGGCGAGCCCGGAATTCTGGTCGCGGGGCATCTCGACACCGTTCATCCCGTCGGCACGCTGGAAAAACTCAAATGGCGTCGCGAAGGCAACAAATGTTTCGGCCCCGGCATCTTCGACATGAAGGGCGGCAATTACCTGACGCTCGAAGCGATCCGTCAGCTGGCGCGCGCCGCCTTCACGACGCCGCTGCCGATCACGGTTTTGTTCACGCCGGACGAGGAAGTCGGCACGCCGTCCACCCGCGACATCATCGAGGCCGAGGCTGCGCGCAACAAATATGTGCTGGTGCCGGAACCCGGCCGGGCCAATAACGGCGTCGTCACCGGGCGTTACGCGATCGCGCGGTTTGATCTCGAAGCGATCGGCAAGCCGAGCCATGCCGGCGCCACGCTCTCCTCCGGCCGCTCGGCCATTCGCGAGATGGCGCGCCAGATCATCGCCATCGACGGCATGACGACGGACGACTGCACCTTCAGCGTCGGCATCGTGCATGGCGGCCAATGGGTCAATTGCGTCGCCACCACCTGCTCAGGCGAAGCGCTGAGCATGGCGAAACGTCAGGCCGATCTCGACCGCGGCGTCGAGCGGATGCTGGCGCTTTCCGGGACCGCCAATGATGTCACGTTCAAGGTGACGCGCGGCGTGACCCGGCCGGTGTGGGAGCCCGATACGGGCACCATGGCGCTGTATGAAAAGGCGCGCGGCGTGGCCAAGCAAATGGGCGTCGAACTTCCCCATGGCAGCGCCGGCGGAGGCTCCGACGGCAATTTTACCGGCGCCATGGCAATCCCGACCCTGGATGGCCTCGGCGTTCGCGGCGCCGATGCCCACACGCTCAACGAACATATCGAGGTCGACAGCCTCGCCGAGCGCGGCCGGCTGATGGCGGGGCTACTGGCGACGCTGGAGTGAATGTGAGGCACGAACAACGACAATTCGTCATGGCCGGGCATAGTAGTCTGCCTTGCGCAGACTACGTACACTTGTCTGCGCCCCCGGCCATCCACGTCTTGTCCATGAACTCCGAAGAAAGACGTGGATGCCCGGGTCAAGCCCGGGCATGACGAGGTGATGGATGGCACAGGATTTGCTAAACCTTGCATCGGGGCCGCAGAGTGCGAGAGTGACGTCATGATGGATTTCTGCAGCATTCCCCAATCTCGATACGTCGTCCCTGCGAAAGCAGGGACCCATAACCACCGGCCTGTGTCGTCGTTCGCAACGGCCGCTCCAGCGTGCCATCGAGAGTTCCCGGCGTATGGGTCCCTGCTTTCGCAGGGACGACGGAGTGGGTACGTCTGATGCTCGGATACCTGCTCCGCCGCGTACTTGCCGCCATTCCCGTGATGGGCGTGGTGGCGCTGTTCGTGTTTCTGTTGCTGCGGCTGACCCCGGGCGATCCCGCCGCCATCCTGGCCGGCGACAATGCGACGCCCGAGCAGCTCGAGCGCATTCGCGTTTCGCTCGGATTGCACGAACCGCTCTACACCCAGTTCTTCACCTGGATCGGCAAGCTCCTGCATGGCGATCTCGGGGTGTCCCTGATTTCCAACGTGCCGGTGCTGAAAATGATCGGCCAGCGCGTCGAGCCGTCGATCACGATCGCACTGTCGACCATCACCCTTTCCATCCTGATCGCGGTGCCGCTCGGCGTGATCGCGGCGTGGAAACACGGCACCTGGATCGACCGTTTCGTGATGGGATTGTCGGTGCTCGGCTTCTCGGTCCCGGTATTCGTGATCGGCTATGTCCTGATCCAGATTTTCGCCATCGATCTGCACTGGCTGCCGGTGCAGGGTTTTAAAAGCATCACCGCGGGCTTCGGCCCGTTCCTCGAGCGCATCATCCTTCCGACCTGCACGCTGTCCTTTATCTATGTCGCCTTGATCGCGCGGATGACCCGCGCATCGATGCTGGATGTGCTGGGCGAGGATTATGTCCGCACCGCGCGCGCCAAAGGCCTCACTGAGACCGCGGTGCTGCTGCACCACGCGCTGCGCAACGCCGCCGTGCCCGTCATCACCGTCATCGGGACGGGATTTGCGCTGTTGATATCCGGCGTCGTCGTCACCGAAAGCGTGTTCAACCTGCCGGGCATCGGCCGCCTCACCGTCGATGCCGTGCTGGCGCGCGACTACCCGGTGAT
>JBGQCE010000368.1:0-4478 GCA_041495185.1 Bradyrhizobium sp. | reverse complement strand
TGAAGAACCAGTCGTTGATCGGCGATTTCTGCGACATCAGGCCGTAGGCGCCGCGTGCGCCGATGATGGTGCCGTCGGGCATCTTGTCGCCGAGCGGCGGCAGCACGTGATCGGCGGCGCTGAATACCAGCTGGCTCTTCTTCGGCAGACCGCGGGGGGAGGCCTGCAAGATGAAGGCCTGAAGATCGCCGCCCCACAGGCTCGAATAGACCACGTCGGAGCCTGCACCGACCAGCGCGGAGATTTCGGTGCCGTACTGGCCCGCGCCGAACTTCGGCAGCAGGTCCGTCTGAAGTTTGACGTTAGGATAAAGTTGTCCGGCTGCGGCGACAAAGTCGGCCCGGCTGTCCTGGCCCCAGGCGTAGTCCTGGTTGATGGCCGACAGTGTGTCCATCTTGATGTTCTTCGCCTTCATGTACCTGATAAGGCCGACGTTATCCATCGTGGCATGCGCGGCGGTGCGGAACACGTAGTTGTATTTCGTTTCCTCGAAGATGCGTGGCGTGCCGCAATCCATCAGCACCAGCATCTTTTTCAGTTCCTCGGCGATCGGCGCCACCGCAAGGCAGTCGCCGGAGCCGATATAGCCGAGCACGACATCGACCTTGTCGCGCTCATAGAGGTTGCGCAGCTCCTGGACCTGCTTGGTCGCGCCGCCGTTCTCGTCGATCACGACGGGCTCGACCTTCATGCCGCCAAACCCGACCTTCTGGTAAGGAGCGGGCAATGCACCCTTGTTCAGCTGGTCGATGACAAATTGACCGCCGTTGCGGGCCGGGACGCCGAAACTGTCTGCGGCGGGCCCGGACAGGAAGGTCACAACGCCGAGCTTGAAAGTCTCTTCCGCGAACGCTGGTGCCGCCATGGCGAATGTGGTCGCGGCAACGGCGGATAACAGCGCGGCAGAGCAGTGAATCCGTGAAAAATGGCCCATGATTTCCTCCCCTGGGTTGCCGGCGTTAAAGCCGGCGCTTTTTGTCCGCGCCGGTTGCCCCGGCGTCGGCGGTACGGATGCGAGTTTAGGCGGGCTTTCTGTGTGCGTCCACAGCGTCGAGGATGGCGGCCGCCGGGTTCCGCCCGCCCCGGGGGCCCGCTCATCGCAGCACGTGCCGCGGACTGCGGGAACTAAAGGCTGCTATTTTCGCACGGCTAGAGGAAGCCTGCATGTTCACGCCGCTCGCGCTGATCGGCGTCCGTCAACAAATCGATCAGCACCTGAGCCTGCCTTGCATGGGCGGCCCGCGTGGTCAGCGCCGACGTATACATGGTCGAGAGTTCGCATCCCGGCGGCAGGGATCCGGACAACATCACGCCTTTGGTGCTGATGATTTCAGTCGATTGCGTGCAGCCGATCGGCCTGATGGCGTCGGTTTCAGCGAGATGGCGCATCGCGGTCGCGCCATTCGGAAAAATCCTGAGCCGGGCTGCCACGTCGTCGGCGATGCCAAGTTGCCGCAAGACTTTTGCGACGTGAATCCCGGCCGTCGATGCCTTGATATCCGGAATGAAGATCGCGTCCGCCGCGAGAAACGCCGCGCGCAGCGCCGCCGTATCTGCGACCGTGACCCGTGGATCGCTTGCGCGGACGGCGACCGCGGTTTCGACCTGGCCGACGTCTGTTATCGAAGCGCGGGCGACAAGGTTCTCCTGCGTTAAATCTGCGATCATCTTCGCCGTCAGCACGACAATGTCGGCGGCCATGCCGTTGCGCAATTTGTCGGCCATGGCGCCGACCGCGCCGAACTCCCCCTCGATGTCGAACCCGGTCAGCGCCTTGAAGTCAGGCGCAAGACTGGCGACCAGCCCCTGGGCCGCGCCGCCGCTGAGAATGTTCAAGGCGGTCATGAGGTCAATTCCATCGCCGCGATCAAGCTGTCGCGCGTGATCGGCAGGTTTCGAACGCGCAACCCCAGCGCATCGAACACGGCGTTGGCAATCGCCGCTGTGACCGGGCCGTGCGCAGCCTCACCGGCGCCGAGAGGTTCGCTGTCGGACCGCTGGATCAGTTCGACCTGCACCTCCGGCACCTCGCTGAAGCGAAGGATCGGATACGACGTCCAGGTGTTGCTGGTGATGCGCTGGCGGTCGAAGCGAACGCGCTCTTTCAACACCCAGCTGGTGGCCTGGATCGCGCCGCCTTCGATCTGGTTGATCACGCCATCCGGATTGATGGCTTCGCCGACATCGACCGCGATGGTCAGTCGCTTGACGCTGATGTCCTCGGCACCTTCGACCTCGGCGACAACGGCACAATAGGCGCCGGTGTTCTTGTAACGCGCAAAGCCGAGGCCATAGCCGGTGCCGGCCTTCCTGGCCGGTTTCCAGTTGGCGCGCCTGGCCGCAGAGCGGATCACGTCTTGCGCCCGCGAGTCCGACAAGTGACGCAGCCGGAAGGCGACCGGATCTTCGCCGCGTTCGGCTGCCACTTCGTCGAGAAAGGATTCGATCGCAAAGACGTTGCCCTGCGCGCCAAGCGTGCGCAGCGCCGAAGTGCGCACCGGCATGGTCAGAAGACGATGGGATTCGATCTGCCATGACGGGAATTGATAGAGCGGTATCGAGTTGCGATCGCCGCCGCCGCCATTGGCCTGCGGCGGATTGGTCGAGATCATGCGCGGGAAGGGGGTAGCCAGTTCGGTTGCTGCGAGCAACGCAGGCTGAGCGGCGCGCCCCGGCCGAGCAGCGTGGCCGTTGCTCCAGATGCTGTGACGCCAGTCGACGATCTCGCCTTGCGCGTCGAGATCGGCCTCGATCTCGATCGCCATCGCCGCTCCGAACGGCGCGTGCGACATCTCGTCTTCACGCGACCATTGCACGCGGACCGGCCGGCCGCCGGCCGCTTTTGCGAGCAGAACGGCATCGAGGGCGACGTCGTCGGCGGCGTTATGCCCGTAGCAGCCGGCCCCCTCCATGTGCTCGACCGTGATGTTCTCGACCGGCAATTTGAGAACGAGCGCGAGATCGGCGCGCAGAAGATAGACCCCCTGGCTGTGGGTCCAGACATGGACGCGATCTCCGGTCCACTGTGC
This sequence comes from Bradyrhizobium sp., assembly GCA_041495185.1. GTDB lineage: Bacteria > Pseudomonadota > Alphaproteobacteria > Rhizobiales > Xanthobacteraceae > Bradyrhizobium. The sequence goes on along the minus strand of JBGQCE010000368.1, from coordinate 1,449 downwards.
CATGGCGCAGGACGGCGCGATCGATGCATGCGCGATATAGGGGCGGGTATATTGCCGCCGGATCGTGCGCTTCCTTTCGATTGTGCCGGATGCCGTTCTCTTGTCGATGACCGTCGATTCCGCCGGCTGGGTTTTCAAGAATTCCGCCAGCCCGTCTTCGTCGGGAAGCGTTTCGCCCGATGACCACACGGCGCTCTTGCGCAGCACCTTCAGCGCAGTCTCCGCGCCATTCTCGGTCTCGCTGACGACGCCCGCGAAATTTCCATCGCGCACGACCGCGACGAGGCCGGCCACGACGCGCGCGCCGTCCTCCTTCATATCCATGAGTTTTGCGGCCGACATCTCCGATCGCAGCACGCGGCCATGCAGCATGTCAGGCAGCGCCGAATCGTGAATGAAACGGGGAGTTGCGAAAACCTTGTCGGGAATATCCAGCCGCTGGACAGAATTTCCGGCAAGGGCCCGCTGTGTCGACGATTTGGGCACAGCGCCCGGCGTCGCGTCACGCTCCAGCGAGATTTCACCGGCGAGTTCCCAATAGCTGGTCCTGACATTGCCGGGCCCGGAGATGGTGCCGTCTTTGATATCGAGCGCGTCGATCCCGACACCCAACCGGTCTGATGCGGCGCCAAGAAAGATCTGCCGGATTTCAGCACAGGCCTGCCGGATCGCGCGGCCGGACTGCTGCACCGAAAGACTGCCCGACGTGACGCCCTCATTGGGACTGCCGGCCGTCGACGCGCGGAGCATCTGCACCCGGCCGATATCGACATCGAGTTCGTCGGCTGCGATCTGGGCCAGCGCCGTCACGATGCCTTGCCCGATCTCCACCTTTCCCGGGGAAACCGTTACGTGTCCCTCGGGCGAGAACCGCACCCAGGACGACAGGACAGGGTTCGCCGCGAGGCTGGCCGGCAATTTCGGTGCCGGGGAGGAGGCGGGCCCTGTCATCGCGCTGCCATCTCGGCCGCCGCGCGCAGCACGGCACGCACCATGCGATTATGCGAACCGCAGCGGCACAAATTACGGTCCAGCGCGGCCTTGACGTCCGCGCCGGTAGGTTTCGGGTTTCGCTTCAATAGCGCTGCCGCGCTCATCAAGATGCCGGGAACGCAATAGCCGCACTGCAAGGCCTGCTCGGCGATGAACGCGCGCTGCAGCGGATGCGGCGCATGCGCGCTTCCCAGCCCTTCGATTGTCGTGATGTCCTTGTCCGCGACCGACCACAGCGGGGTGTCACATGCGGCCACCGCGTGATCGCCGATAATGACGTTGCAGGCGCCGCATTCATTGGCGCCACACCCGAAATGCGAGCCGGTCATGCCGAGCTGCCCGCGCAAAATATCGAGCAGTGATCGATCGGAATCGGCGTCGACAACGGTCTCGACGCCATTGAGGCGGAAGCGAATACGCGGCATCGAGAACGGGACCTTAATTGTAGTCCAATCT
>JBGQCE010000367.1:0-4491 GCA_041495185.1 Bradyrhizobium sp. | reverse complement strand
CGAGGCAGTCAGGCTTCTTAGCGTGGGCAAAGGCGCGCCTAACTCAAATCCGTCATCCCTGCGCAACGGCATCGCCGTTGCCGCTGGAGGTGCGAGCGCAGCGAGCCTCGAAGGATGAGCGGCCCGGGCCGTCGTCCTTCGAGACGGCCGCGTTGCGGCCTCCTCCCGAGTGAGCGCAAATGCGCTCATCCGGGGATGACGGGGATGGTTTGAGTACGCCGCTAGCGCAATTTCCCGATTCAATTTTCAAACAGCCAAACAATTCCAGATACGACTCCGCGATCCCGCGGCGCGAAGCGCCCGAGACGCCGAACAGACACTGAAATAAGAGCGGCGGCCGAATCCAGAAAAACAGCTATTTGCAGGCATTTTTTGCCGGCGTCGCCAGTAAATCCGTTGATAGTTCTATAGCGATAGTGCTATAAGAGCCCACTGTATGGATCGGATCGTCCCGAGACGACCTGCGATCTTTCCCAAGCGAGGTTCGCCGCGTCATGGGTTTTGCGATCAATGATGCACAGAACGGCGATGAGCATCCTCGTGCCAAGGCGTTAAAGGGTTTCGGCGGTCGAAGTGTGCTGGAGGTGGTCGATGATGAAGACGGCGATACATACCGGGCCGTCTACACCGTTCGCTTTGCCGGAGTGATCTATGTCCTTCATGCTTTCCAAAAGAAATCAAGGAAGGGGATCGAGACGCCGAAGCATGAGATCGATGTAATCAAAGCGCGACTGAAGGTGGCCGAAGCTCATTACCGGGAGAACTACGGAAAAGGAGGGAAGAAATGAGCAACCCCAAAAAAGTGACCGCAAGCAGCGGTAATGTTTTTGCCGACCTTGGTTTTGGCAATCCGGAAGAAGAGCTTCTTAAGGCCAAACTTGTTCGCGAAATCCGTGGAATTATCAAACGCCGGAAGCTTACTCAGACCAAGGCTGCTGCCATGCTCGGTCTCAAGCAGCCGGACGTTTCTGCTCTTGTCACCGGTCGCGTAGGCAAATTCTCAATCGATCGTTTGGTCCGGTGCCTGGACCGATTGGACTACAAAGTAGATGTCATTGTGCGCCACAAGCCGCGCCGGGCTTCTTCGCGGGCAATTGCGGCCTAAAGCGAGGCCTTGCTCGATGGACGCGCATGCACAACGTGTAGCCGCCGCATCTCTGATCAGCACGCCCTGTGATCGCTCGCAGGCCCATTTACATTGACCCGCCCTGCCATCACGTCGCGCGCTCTGGCGCTGCCGCGTCCACCGCATCCCGCGCCCTACGTCCGTGACGATCGCGATACGCCCCTCTGTGGGGTGGGACGGTGAGAGATCTAGAAGTGATTTGGGTCAGGCGAGAACAGAAATATTTTTGCAAATGGGGCTGGACAGCCAATTCACTGATTTGCCCGTCGGGCAAATCAACCGACCTGTCCAGCCGGCGGCGGCGTCTGGCTCAACGCCGACGACAGCGTGATGATGGAGTTAGCGGGAATAGGAATCGTGGGCGCGACGTTTTCGTGATTGCGCGCGGGGCGCCCGCTCACCTCCGCGTGCGTCGCGGTGGCGGCGGCGGTCCCAGATCGCGCTGCCAGATCGTTCCGTTGTCGAACTGAATGGTCATGCCGTCAGGCGAATAGACGGCGCCCTCGTTCCAGGCATCGATCCAGATCCGGGTCGCCGGCGCAAACCAGTCCGGCCATGCGCGGGAAGGCTCACCCGCTTCGTTCAGCAGATTCAGATCGGGGCCGTTCTGGGTGATGAAGGCGGGATAGCCGACCAGACCCGCCCGGCATGCTTCGACGCATTTATATGTGCCGGTCAGATTGATCGATTGCGCCGATGCTTCGGTTGCGCCCAGTATGGCCAGGATGGCAATGACGGATGATGTCATTCGCATGGAAATCACTCCAGTCTATGGAATACGTCGTTCCTCGTTCCAAAATATGGCCGCCGCCGCAGGGGACGACGGCGACGGCCTTCGTCCAGATGGCTCCTGGGGGAGAGCCGCGCTTGGATTGCCCTGGACGTAACAAATTCTCCGGATCGGAAAATATCCCCCTCCGGGTAGTCCTTCATTGATCCAGATCATGGGCGGTTAATTGCCTGCAACGATGGCCTCAGTTCGGTTTGGCCGTCTGACGCCGAAGCTCGAGGATGAGCCTCGTCAGGTTCGGGTCATCCGGCGTGATAACCGCGAGTTGTTCCGCATAGCCGAGTGCGCCGCTCGCATCTCCCGCCGTGCGGCTGAACGACACCAGCGCCAGCAGAATCTCGCGATTCTCCGGATGGCTCTTCAGGGCTTCCTTCAGCAGCGTTATGGCCTCGTCGCCGCGGCCGCCCGAATGCAGCGCGACAGCGTAAACATAGGCGTATTGCGAGCTGTCCGGCTCCAACTCGGTTGCTTTGCGGAATTCGGCGAGCGCCTGGTCCGGTCGCTTGAGCCTGGTTAATGCCAGGCCGAGCGCGTGGTGTAGCGCGGCTTCGCGCGGAGAGACCGCAAGCGCTGTGCGAAGTACGCTTTCGCCCTCGCTGTCCCGGCCGAGTTGGCGATAAAGGTCAGCCAGATTGATTGCCGCCGTCGCGTATTGCGGGCTGAGCTGTAACGCCGCCCTGTATTCAGTCTCGGCGTCGGCGGGCAGTCCGCGCTGCGCGAGAAAATTTGCAAGCGTAGTGCGGGCTTCCGGTCTCTCGGCGTTGGCGCGTTGGGCGGCTACAAACTCTTTTGCCGCCTGATCGAAGCGCGCGCGATCCGCGGGAGGCTGGCTTGCGGTCGGAACCGCTGCGAGCAGCGACGCCGCGCGGATGCGGACGCCGCGCACCGGATCGGAAAGGAGCGGAGATGCCCATGGCCAGATCTGGCCGGCCGGCACGTTCTCCAGCATGTCCAGTGCGCCGATCCGCACCATCGGATCGGGATCGGCGAGCCCGGTTCGGGCTAGCCCGATGTTCGCGGGCGAGACGCGAGAAGCGAGCTCGTTGAGCGCACTGGCACGCGCAACGGCCGGCACATTTTTATCCGTGGCTATAACGCCAAGAAGCGCGGCGGCATCGGCCTGGTCCGCACGCGCCGCATGGAAAGCCGCCCCATAGGTCTGAAAGCCCCTGCGGGTGGGGCCGAACCATTGTTCGACGCTAGCTGCGGCCCATTGCGCCGGTTTGTCGCCGTGGCAATTGTTGCAGGCGTTCGGCGTCCCAAGTTTGACGGAAAGATCGGGCCTCGGCACGCGAAACGAGTGATCGTGCCTGATATCGATGACCATGTAGGTGCGGGCCTGCATGTGACACGAGGTGCATGCCGGCGGCGGATCGACGCTGGCGTGGTGGCGATGCCTGGCATCGGCATATTTGTCGGAGGCGTGACATTGCAGACAGACGCCTTCTCCTGAAGCTCGAAGTTTTGCGCTGTGCGGCTCGTGGCAATCGCTGCAGGTGACGCCTGCGGCAAACATCTTGCCCTGCTTGAACGGCGTATAATTATACGGCTCTTCCACATCGCGGATCTGGCCGTCGGCATGATAGGTGTTGCGCGCGAGCGGTTCGACCACATGCGTCTGCGACAGCCACTGTCCGGGCACCCAATCCTCATGAAACCCGGCGCGGCGCGCGTGGCACAGTCCGCAGGTCTCGACCTCCTTGCGAAGTGTAACCGGCGCGGCAGAACGTCGTGCCGTCCCGGTCTGCGGATCGATCGGCCAGGTGACGTCGCGACGCTCGTCGAAACGGACCAGCAATCCCCTGCTCGAATCCTCGCGCTTGCCGAACGGCCACCAGCTCTGCTGGCCGCGCGCCCACGCGGCGTGACGGGAGCCCTGGCCATGACAGGCTTCGCAACCCACGCTGATTTCCGCCCATGTCGTCGCGAAGCGATCGGTTTTGGCGTCGTAGTTCTTGCGCAGGCCGGTCGAGTGGCACTCCGCGCACATGAAGTTCCAGTTCTGGTTCAGCCTGGTCCAGTGCAGGACATCGTCGTGTCTGATCTCTTCATCGGGTGAGATGTGAAACCAGCGCTGGCCGCCTTTGTCCTGCGGCCGGCTGTCCCAGGAGAGCGACAGGGTTTGCAGGCGGCCATCGGGGAATTCGACGAGGTATTGCTGCAACGGATCGACGCCGAAGGTGTATTTCACCTCGAACACCGCAAGCTTGCCGTCGGGCCCATCGGTCTCGACCCAAAATTTTCCGCCCCTGCGGAAGAAGCGCGAATGCACGCCGTAATAGTCGAAGCTTGCGTCGTTGAAATTACCGAGCATGGTCTTGTCGGTTGCGTGTTGCATCGCCCCCTTGTGCTGCGAGGCGCCCCACAGTTTTGCTTCGGCCTGGTGACAGCCCGCGCACGTCTCGCTGCCGATAAATGTTGCGGCGGACTTGTCTGGCGCTCCGACCTCGCTTTTGTTGCGAAGCTGGAAACCAAAACCGGCGGCGGCGATGATCACCGCTGCGATGGCCGCCGCCAGCCAGATTTGGCGTTTCGAGAAGGCGCCGGTTGTGGATCCTTCAACCGCAGGCGAGGG
>JBGQCE010000366.1:0-4505 GCA_041495185.1 Bradyrhizobium sp. | reverse complement strand
GTATTCGGTCCTGGGCAAAGGATAATTCGGCCGCCGCAAAAACCGCGCGATTTTCCTGGGATGGATCATAGCGAACATCGATATGGCTGCCCTTGCGGTGCTGCGCCGTCCAGGATCGCAGCCTGGCTGCGTCAGCTTCCGAAAATACGCTGTGCGATGTCGGCGTTGCGATCAGCTGCTTGCCGTTCAGCTCGTACCGCACGCGGTAGCTAAGCTTCCATACCGTCCCGCCACCGTCCTTCGGCGCCCGCGACGTCGCAATGACGTCGGCCCGCTCGACCAGTGCCGATACAGACGGCCAGCGCGCTTGCGCGGACTCGTAGTACCAATCGCTTACCGTGACGCAGCCAGCAAAAATCGCGCAGAGGCCGGCGAACAGACCGAACAGCCCAGCGAAGGTGGGCGCCGTCATCTGTTGCGTGGTGCGCGAAAAGGTCAAATCGGCCATGTCGTCTCGATCGGATCGAATAGGCTACGTCATTGCGGAAGTTTCGATAAACGCAGACATTTAAAAAGCCGATCGTGATTTCCCCGGCATTTGTGCAGGTGACTAAACGAAGGTTAATCAAGCCATTGAGCGCAGCGCGGCGCCGAGACTTTGTCAGACCTGGCTTTGCTCACGATGGACCTTCCTGTTAGGAACCGGATATTGACGGCATTGGACACGGGCCGCCGGACCATCTAACGCATCACGGACGTGCCCGTTCCACCGCCGGAACCCTGTTACACCGGACGCCTTTCGACCATGGACGACTGGATCGACTATTACGATTCCACGCATACGATTTATGCGAGCAAGCTGCATCGCGACCTGCATTTTCAGGTCGTGGCCCGGGATATCATCGGCTACATCTCCTCGCCCGAAGCGGTGGTGCTCGATTATGCCTGCGGCGAAGCATTGTCGGCAGGCCGGGTGGCGGAAGCTTGCGGCAAACTTATCCTGGCGGAGCCTGCGCCGGGCGTGCGCGGCCGGCTGATCGCGCGTTTCGCCCCGAACACCAAGATCAGGGTGCGTTCGCTCGACGACTTGCGGAAAATGGAGGAAAAGTCGGTCGATCTGGTGGTGATGAATTCAGTGGCGCAGTACATGACGCCGACTGAGCTGGATTCCGCGTTCGCCGTGATCCGGCGGCTTTTGAAACCCGGCGGCCGTCTGGTTCTGGGCGACATCCTGCGCCCTGAAGTCGGCATTGGCAGGGACGTGACGGCGCTGCTGCGCTTCGCGGCCAGCCATGGCTTTCTGAAAGACGCCCTGATCGGGCTGGTCTCTACCGCGTTGTCGGATTACCGGCAGTTGCGTTCGCGCGTCGGGTTACAGCGCTACAGCGAGACCGACATGATCGCGAAGCTCGCGGCGGGTGGATTTACCGCCTCGCGCGCGCATTTCAATATCGGACATAATCCGTGGCGGATGACGTTCGTGGCACGGCACGCGTTTTCGATTCAACAGTAGGGCGCGATTCGGACGCAAAACCGGACTTCCACTTTTACTGATCGCGCCCCCGAATTAGGGTTAATGAACGGTAAACGTGGCTCGCGGCGGCGTGATCGGCAATGATCTGATCGGCCCGGTGGCGGAAAGCGTCGACGCAAGAGCAGTGCATCGCTCTTTATCCTGGTTCAAATCCAGGCCGGGCCTCCAGCCTTCGCTGCTTGCCCGCCGTAGGCGGGCTGCGCAGCTTCGGCTGGGCAAGCCCACCCCCACAATGAAGGCGTTTCGGCTGGAGCCAGCCCTTGCCCCGCCGTAGCTCGAAGAGCGAAGGCCGGGAAAATGCCGGTTGATTGGGCCTTTTAGGGCCTTTCGCGGGTGCGGAATCTGGTCTAAAGACCACCCGCGCGCGAGGGCAACCTGGCGCTTTGGCTCAAGGGACGCGCGGCATGCGCGCCCTTTTTTTGTGCCCAATTCCCTGTCCGTGAGACTTGATGCCCAAAAGAACCGACATTTCCACCATCCTGATCATCGGCGCCGGTCCCATCGTGATCGGCCAGGCCTGCGAATTCGACTATTCCGGTACGCAAGCGGTCAAGACGCTGAAGGAAGAGGGCTACCGCATCGTCCTCATCAATTCCAATCCGGCCACCATCATGACCGATCCGGAATTGGCGGATGCCACCTATATCGAGCCGATCACGCCCGAGATCGTCGCCAAGATCATCGAGAAGGAACGTAACGTCATTCCCGGCGGCTTCGCGCTACTGCCGACCATGGGCGGGCAGACCGCGCTGAACTGCGCGCTGTCGTTGCGCAAGCAGGGGACGCTGGCGAAATTTGATGTCGAGATGATCGGCGCCACGGCTGACGCCATCGACAAGGCCGAGGATCGCGGCCGTTTCCGCGAGGCCATGACCCGGATCGGGCTGGAAACGCCGCGCTCGGTGCAGACCAAGACGCTGCCCGATGCGTTGCGCGCGCTCGACGATATCGGCCTGCCCGCGATCATCCGGCCGTCCTTCACCATGGGCGGCACCGGCGGCGGCATCGCCTACACCAAGGCCGAGTTCATCGAGATCGTCGAACGCGGCATCGACGCCTCCCCCACCGACGAAGTCCTGATCGAGGAATCCGTCCTCGGCTGGAAAGAGTTCGAGATGGAGGTGGTGCGCGACAAGAAGGATAATTGCATCATCATCTGCTCGATCGAGAACCTCGATCCGATGGGCGTGCATACCGGCGATTCCATCACGGTGGCGCCGGCGCTGACGCTGACCGACAAGGAATACCAGATCATGCGCGACGCCTCGCTGGCGGTGCTGCGCGAGATCGGGGTGGAGACCGGCGGCTCCAACGTGCAGTTCGGCGTCAATCCGGCCGACGGGCGCATGGTCGTGATCGAGATGAATCCGCGGGTGTCGCGCTCGTCAGCACTCGCGTCAAAGGCCACCGGCTTTCCAATTGCAAAAGTCGCTGCCAAGCTTGCGGTCGGCTACACGTTGGATGAGATCGCCAACGACATCACCGGCGGCGCGACACCGGCTTCGTTCGAGCCGACCATCGATTATGTCGTCACCAAGATCCCGCGCTTTGCGTTCGAGAAGTTTCCCGGCGCTTCCACCACGCTGACCACCTCGATGAAGTCGGTCGGCGAAGTGATGGCGATCGGCCGCACCTTTCAGGAGAGCCTGCAAAAGGCACTGCGCGGTCTCGAAACCGGGCTGACCGGGCTTGACGAAATCGAGATCGAAGGCCTCGGCCGCAGCGACGACAAGAACGCGATCCGCGCAGCCCTGGGCACGCCGACGCCGGATCGTCTTTTGCAAGTGGCGCAGGCGATGCGGCTCGGCTGGTCGAACGAGGAAATTTTCACTTCGTGCAAGATCGATCCGTGGTTTCTGGCGGAAATGCGCGGCATCGTCGAGATGGAGAGCAAGATCAAGCAAAGCGGCCTGCCTCAAAACGCATTCGGCATGCGGACCCTGAAGGCCATGGGCTTTTCCGACGCGCGGCTTGCGGTGCTGACCGCGACCACCGAGGCCGAAGTGACGGCGGCCCGCCACGCGCTCGGGGTTCGCCCGGTATTCAAACGCATCGACACCTGCGCGGCCGAGTTCGCTTCCCCCACCGCCTACATGTATTCGACCTATGAATCGCCGTTCGCAGGCCACCTCGCCGACGAGAGCGCGCCGTCCGACAAGAACAAGGTCATCATTCTCGGCGGTGGACCCAACCGGATCGGCCAGGGCATCGAATTCGACTATTGCTGCTGCCATGCCTGCTACGCGTTGCACGACGCCGGCTATGAAACCATCATGATCAACTGCAATCCGGAAACGGTATCGACCGACTACGACACCGCGGACCGGTTATATTTCGAGCCGCTGACATCGGAAGATGTGCTCGAAATCATCACGACCGAGCGGAAAAACGGCACTCTTCACGGCGTGATCGTGCAGTTCGGCGGCCAAACCCCGCTCAAGCTTGCGCGTGCGCTGGAAGCGGCCGATGTGCCGATCCTCGGCACCTCGCCCGACGCGATCGATCTGGCCGAAGACCGCGACCGTTTCAAGCGCGTGCTGGACAAGCTGCGCCTGAAGCAGCCGAAAAACGGTATCGCCTATTCGGTCGAGCAGGCACGGCTGGTGGCCGCCGATCTCGGGCTGCCGCTGGTGGTGCGTCCGTCCTACGTGCTCGGCGGCCGCGCGATGCAGATCATCCGCGAGGAAAACCAGCTCAGCGATTACCTGCTCGGCACCTTGCCGGAGCTTGTGCCCGCCGACGTCAAGGCGCGTTATCCGAACGACAAGACCGGACAGATCAATACCGTGCTCGGCAAGAACCCGCTGCTGTTCGATCGCTATCTGTCCGACGCCATCGAGATCGACGTCGACTGCCTGTGCGACGGCAAGGACACCTTCATCGTCGGCATCATGGAGCATATCGAGGAAGCCGGCATTCACTCCGGCGATTCCGCCTGCTCGCTGCCGCCGCATTCGATCGACGCGGAGATGATTTCCGAACTGGAGCGGCAGACGCGCGAGCTGGCGCTCGGGCTGGACGTGGTCGGACT
>JBGQCE010000365.1:0-4531 GCA_041495185.1 Bradyrhizobium sp. | reverse complement strand
CCGGATCGATGCGAATGGTGCGCCCGCCATATTCGATTGTGTACTGAGCCTGCGCGGCGCTGCTCGCCAGCAAAAATGCGGCGAGCGCAAAAAGCTTTTTCATGACGACCTCCTGAGCAGGTGGAATCCCGTAAGTCCCGACCCTACGCTTCGGCAGTTTCCGGCAACGTGACCTACATCACTTTCATAGTATGAGTCGTGAATGAGCGGCTTTGGTTCAATGCGACGCGAATTAGAAGACCGGAGCGGCTACACTTCGTTGCCGTCTTTCCGGACAAAATTCGCAGCCGCAGCGCGTCCGGTCATTTCGCTTCTGAGCGCCTCAAATCGACGCCGCGCCTCGCTCTCGCGATCGTCCACGAATTTGATCGCGGCGTCCTTCGACATTGGTCCGCTCGCGATCGGCATGGAGTTTTCGCCGATCGTCTCATCGACATAATATTCGCCGTTGTCCTCGCGGCGGACTGTCCATTTGAAACGGATCGCGGCCATGGGGCCGGGGCCGCCCTTCTGATAACCGTCGGCCTCGATCAGCTCGGGAGCGATGGGCTTCGCCTCAACCGCGGCCTTCCCGACCTCGCGATGGGGTTCCGGATGATCGAGGATGCTCGCAATGGCGGCGAGCGCATGATCGGTCGGGTCGCTTTGACTCAAAGTGTCGCCCTCCGGACATGACGCAATCAGCAGGAAACGAGGACTCGCTGCCGACGCGGATGTCCTTTCCTCGCCCTCGAATGCGGCTGAGTTTTGTCGGCCTATGCTCAAACCGGCGGCAATTTGCCCTTCCAGGGCCGCTCTTGTTCGAGTTGGGCCGCCAAACGGTATAGCGTTGCCTCCTCGCCGAAGCGCGCCGAGAACATCATGCCGAGCGGTAATCCGGCCCGGTTCCATGCCAGCGGCACCGACATCGCTGGCTGGCCGGACATGTTGAACATGCTGGTTGCAGGCATATAGCGCCGCAGTATAGGCGCGATATGCGACAGATCATTCGACATCGTGTTGAGTTCGCCGATACGAAGTGGCGGCAGGCAAAGGGTCGGGCACAGGAAGACGTCGCAGGTCTCGAAGAAGGTGGCCAGCCCGCGCGAAATCTGAAAGGCGCTGAGCTGCGCGGCCACGTAATCGGTCGCGGTTGCCTTTTGCGCATTGTGCGCGCTCGCCAGCGTCAATATCTCGAAATCCTTGTCCGTCATCGCGCGGCCAAAGCGCTGTTCGGCAAGCCGCACATTGAGCGCGGTGTTGGCGGCCACGATGATCGACATCACGGCCGCCGGATCGGCGGCCAACGCGGGCGCGCGCTCCTCGACATGATGGCCGAGCCCGGCCAGCAGGCTTGCTACTTCCCGCGTCGCTGCAGCAATCTCGGGATCGATGGCGTCGCCATAGGGTGACTTGTCGGTAAAGGCGATGCGCAAGCGACCGGGATCGCGGTCGACTTCCCCGATGAAGGGCCGCTCCGGCGGCGGCGCGACATAGGGGCTCGAGGGCTCCGGCCCGTGGATCGCGTCCAGCATCGCCGCACTGTCGCGGACGCTGATGCTCACCACATGCCCGCAGGAAAATCCGCCCCAGCCTTCGCCGCGGTCGGGCCCGAGCGGATTGCGCGCGCGGGTCGGTTTCAATCCGAACACGCCGGAGGCGGAGGCGGGAATGCGGATCGAACCGCCGCCGTCGCTGGCGTGCGTAACGGGCAGAATGCGTGCCGCCACCGCTGCTGCCGCGCCGCCGGACGAACCGCCGGAGGAGTGCGCGAGATTCCAGGGATTTCGGGTCGGACCAAACAGGCGTGACTCGGTGGTCGGCATCAATCCAAATTCCGGACTGGCGCTTTTCCCGAAGATGGTGACGCCGGTATCAAGGAAGCGCTGGGCGAGGGTGCCGGTATGATCGGCGACATTGTCCTTGTAGACGCTCGCGCCCGAGGTCGTCCGCGTGCCCTCAAGAATGTCCAGATCCTTCAACAGAAACGGCACGCCGGTGAAGGGACCATCCGGAAGCCCCTTGTCGATTTGCCGCTGCGCATAGTCGTAATGCTTGACCACGACCGCGTTGATCTGCGGATCGACCTTGGCGGTACGGGCAATCGCCTCGTCCAGCAATTCCTTGGGCGTAACTTGCTTTTTGCGGACGAGTTCGGCAAGGCCCATCCCGTCATAGTTGCCGTATTCCCTGAAGGCCATTTTGATACTCGCTTTGATGAAGCAACGAAGCCGGCGAAGTCAGCGGCGAACCATACAGGTTCAGCCGAGCACGTCCTGATTGATGACGTTCTGGCGGATCGGTTCGCCGTCGAGCGCGCTCAGGATATTGCGCGCGGTTTGCTCGCTCATACGGTCGACCGCTTCCCGCGTGACGCCTGCCACGTGCGGGGCCATGATGACATTGGGAAGCTCGAACAGCGAATGGCCGCGCGGTGGCGGCTCCTGCTCGAACACGTCGAGGCCCGCGCCTGCAAGCTTGCCCGACACCAGCGCGTCATGCAGCGCCGCCTCGTCGACGATCCCGCCGCGCGCGGTGTTGATGAGATAGGCGGTCGCCTTCATGCGCTTCAACCGCGCCGCGTTGAACATGCCGACCGTCTGCGGTGTCTTCGGGCAGTGGACGCTGACAAAATCGGCGCGCGGCAGGGCTGCATCGAGATCGGCGACCGGCTCGCAGCCCGCCGCCTTGATCTCGGCGGCAGACTTGTAGGGATCGTAGATCAGAACGTTCATTTCCATGGCGAGGCAGCGCTTGGCGGTGCGCGTGCCGATGCGGCCGAAGCCTATGATAAGAACCGTCTTGCCATAGAGATCGTAGGGCAGTTTGCCCAAGCGATGACCCCAGTTGCCGTCCTTGACGATGGAATGCATTTCAGCGGCGCGCTTGGCCAGCGTCAGCATCATGAACAACGCTTGTTCGGCGACCGATGGCGAATTGGCGGTTCCCGCCACCATCAGCGGGATATTGCGACGGCTCAGCGCCGGAACATCGACGGCATCAAAGCCGACGCCGATCCGCGTCACCACCTTCATGTCCTTTGAAGCTTCAAGCTCGGGTTCGCCGAAACGGGTGCCGCCGAGCGCCACGCCGTGAACCGGCGCCTGCTCCCTCAGCATCGCTTCGAAATCCCTGGCGGAAATCATATTGGGGAATTCGACGATTTCGATGTCGTCCCGCTCCCGGAGCAGCGCCCGTCCTGGCTGCGACATCGATTCCGTGATGAAAATTTTCTTCTTGTTGGTCGCCATTCCCGATTCCCTGCCCAGCCCCTTGGCTTCTTCTTGTTTTGTCGCATACGGCCGTCAAATGACGGCGCCAGTGACCTCGTTTAGCAGGTGCATATTGTTGAGGTCCACTGCCAATCGAAGCGGTCCGCCATCGCGGGCGCCGGCATTAGGATTGACACGCCCGCAGACTTCGACGTCGTCGAGCAGGAAATAGATCAGCGTCTCCATCCCCATCGGTTCGGTCACGTCCAGTACCGTGTCGAAGGTTTCAACGCCCGGCTCGGTGTGCGGTTTAGCTTCGGTGATGTGCTCCGGCCGCAAGCCCAGCGATAATTTCTCGGTCCGCGCGACATTTTGATATCGTGCGGCGCGGCTGGGCGGCAGCGGGAAGGCGATACGGTCGGTCAGGCGAATGTGCAGCTTGCCGCCGATGTCCTCGAGCCGGCAAGGCAAGAAATTCATCGCCGGCGAACCGATGAAGCCCGCGACAAAGCGGGTGGCTGGCTTGTGATAGAGTTCGTTGGGCGTGCCGATCTGTTCGATACGGCCATGGTTCATCACCACGACCCTGTCGGCAAGCGTCATCGCCTCCACCTGGTCGTGGGTCACGTACACGGTCGTGGTGCGAACCTTCTGGTGCACTTTCTTGATCTCGATCCGCATCTGCACCCGGAGCTTGGCGTCAAGGTTGGACAGCGGTTCGTCGAACAGGAAAACCTTGGGGTTGCGGACGATGGCGCGGCCCATTGCGACGCGCTGGCGCTGGCCGCCCGACAGTTGCTTCGGCTTGCGGTCGACGAGCTCGACGATATCGAGCATGCGGGCGGCTTCGTCGATCCGCGTCTTGATCTCGGCTTTCGGATAGCGTTTCAGCCGCAATCCGAACGACATGTTTTCCGCAACCGTCATATGCGGATACAGCGCGTAATTCTGGAACACCATGGCGATGTCGCGGTCCTTCGGCGGCACGTCGTTGACGACATCGCCTCCGATCATGATGTCGCCGTCGGTGATATCCTCGAGCCCCGCGATCATCCGCAGCGTGGTTGATTTTCCGCAACCGGAAGGTCCCACCAGCACGACAAATTCATGGTCGGCGATATCGAGATCGATGCCGCGCACCGCCTCGACATCGTCATAACGCTTGATCACCTTACGCAACGTAACGTCAGCCATGAGATTTCAACCCTTTGTCGCACCGGCGGTCAGGCCGGCAATGTAGTAGTCCATCAGGAACGCGTAGATGATGAGCGGCGGCGCGGCGCCGAGCAGGGCGCCGGTCATGATCTGTCCCCAGTTGAACACGTCACCCTTGATCAGGG
>JBGQCE010000364.1:0-4532 GCA_041495185.1 Bradyrhizobium sp. | reverse complement strand
GTTGACGCCGTGCGTGGTCGCCCAGGGGAAGGTGCCGGCCCGCCGCTCCAAGTCGACGAAGATGCGGTAATTGCCCTCGGCCTTGAGGTCCGCGATCTCTTCGGCGAAGAACTTTTGATAGTCCATGCGCCCCCGTCTGGGATGACAAAATCACGCCCGCCGCTGCAAGCCCCGCCGCTGCAAGCCCCGCCGCTGCAAGCCAAGCCAAGGTAATGGCGGCCTCGATCCCGCCGGAACATTAAGGGTGGAACGGAAAGCCTGTCCAGTACCCGATCTGCCGCAGGCCTCGGCGATGCCGAAACCTCTGCCCGGCGGCGCTTAACGGGCATCTCCCGCGTCGCCAGATTCCGGCCAAGCCGCTGGAAAAGCGGGCAAAACTAAAGATCGCCAGGGATTCAACGCACATCATCCGGGCGACGACGTATTCGTCTTCGACGACGAGGACGCGCAAGCCTTTAAGCAGATATAGAGCCTGCCGGTTTAGGAACGTGACTTGTGACAAAGCGCCCTAGGCTCGTTTGAGTGGGATTTCAGGGAGTTCAGGCGCAGAAGCCCGAAGCGGCGCAAGTTTCGTGCGATCCCTGCTTATGCGAGCAATCTGACGAATCTCCGCGAGGCTGAGAAGGTAGGACACGACGGACTCGCCGCCCCTGTTCTCATTCGCACGGTCGGGATGCAGCCCGTCGCGACAGCTACCCGTTTCCAGGTCGACCAGGGGCAACGACAGATCATTGCTGCCGAGAAACCACACGAATACGCGCCTCGCGTCGGCCCTCCATTCGACATCACCATCCGCACGCCACGCCGCAAGGCAGGCTGAGATCGTCGCCGTGGCCTCCAAGGGCTGCTGATCAAACGCCTGTGGCAGCGTCCGCTTGTCGCCGAAGCCCTCCGTACCGATGGGCCTGAAAAAGCCTGCCGGCGTCGTCTGCAGCGTCATGAGCCAACGCAAGGATCTCAAGCCGGCCTCGACATAGGCGGGCGCTCCGGTAGAAATCCCCGTAACGATCAGGGCCTGGGGCAAACGCGCGTTGTCGTAGGCAAGCCCTTCCTCGAACCAAACCCAATCCTTCGTCTCAACCACCGACATGATGGAAATCAACCTGTCAGCAAGGAGATGTCGGACACGCTCGGCTAGGGAATCCTCCGCAACTGTGGCGCAATAGGCGTCCAACCCGAGCAGCGTGAATGCCCAAGCGCGTGGCGAGCGAAAGCTCTCCGCAGTCGGCAGCGCTTCTGCGAACAGGGAGGCGGCCCACCGCCGCCGCGACGGATTAGCATCGCTGCGTGCACACTCGCCCAAGGCCCAGAGTGTCCGCCCATGGCTATCCTCCGAGCCGCTGTCTTCAAGCCAGCTTCGATCGAAGCTCATGAAGTTGCGAAACCGCCTCGTTTCGGGATTCCACGCATGCTGGACAAAGGCAGCCAGTCGGGCCGTCAATGCTTCGGACAAGCGCTGCTCACCTGGATTGTTGAGCGCACAAGCCAACAGCAGCGCACGGGCATTGTCATCGACGCAATAGCCGTAGGAACGATCGGGCACCGAATGGACCGCATGCTGGAAAAGCCCGATGTCGTCGCACATGGACAGAAGATGACCGATCTGCATCTCTGGCGGAACGTGGCTGTCGCGTGAGGGCACGCTTTGGTCGAGCCGCGCAATCACCCTGAGCCTATGCGCCCGCCGGGCCCTTTCGAAAGCGGTAAGGTAACGTTCCGCGGTTCGCTCCCATGTCATCGATCGGCTGCTTGAATATGCGCGCTTCCGCATGGCCTGCCGCCGAGCATCGTCGGTCAGCAATCCCGCGATCTCGCTGCCGATGGCCGTGGCATCGCCAAATGGAACCAGAATGCCGCGTCCGTCAGCCAGCAGTTCCCGCGCGTGCCGATAGGGTGTCGAAACGACCGCTTTTCCCAGCCCGAAGCTGTAGGCCAATGTGCCCGACGTCATCTGTGCCTCGTTGAGATATGGCGTGACGAAAACGTCGCACATCGAGATGAAGCCGAGCAGCGTCGCCTGGTCGACGAATTGGTCGAGAAGCACGACATGGTCCTCGACCCCGAGTTCTCGCACGCGCGCCACAAGGCTCTCGCGATAGGCCTCGCCTTGATGCCGAACGAGTTTGGGATGCGTCGCACCGAGAACGACATACACGGCATCGGCACGGCTTTTCAGAATCGAGGGCATGGCATCGATCATGACTTCGATGCCCTTGTTGGGAGAGAGAAGACCGAACGTCAGAATGACGGCCCTGCCGCTGAAGCCGAATTTGGCCTTCGCTTGGTCGGGCTCGACGAATGCGAAGTCGGGAATCCCGTGCGGAATGACCTCGATCTTTTCCGCCGGCACCCGGTATACAGCACGCAGCAGCTCCCGACCTTTCTCGGCCATGACGACGACCCTCGACGACGCATCGACGATCCGATCCAGGACGCCATGTTGCGCCGGTGTCGGCTCGGAAAGAACCGTATGAAGCGTCGTGATGATCGGCATGGTCAGCCGCGAGAGCAGCGTCATGATGTGGTCACCGGCTTCACCACCGAAAATGCCGAATTCATGCTGGAGGGAAACGACTTCGAATCGGCCTGCATTCAGGAAGTCGGCCGCATGCACGTAATCTTCTATTCTGTCATCGTTGACCTGAAGGCGGACGACGGATGGATAGTCGTAGGCGTTACCATGGTCGGTCATCGCCACGATACAGGTTTCCACGTCCGCGCAAGACGTTGAGATCGCGTGCTGCAGATCGGTCGTGAAGGTGGCGATTCCGCAGCGGCGTGGGAGCGAATTCCCGATGAACGCTAGACGGCTTAGCTGGTTCACGGTCGCGCCTCCCTCGAGCGGACCGGCGAACCTGCCGTTGCTCGGTGATGAAAGGGCCGTCGCGAAAAACGGCGGATCGGGGAACCGGCGTTCCAGAGTTCGCCGATCGCGACGCCGCCGTGGTGAATCTCGCTCCAGGGCAGAAGATCGGTGCTTCCCCAGGGTTTGCGCACGACCCGCATGCAGGCATGTTCGATCGCCATGATATTCTCCTGGTTCGTACCGCTCAGATCGGGTCGACATGACGTCGGGCGATGCCGTTCTCAGACGACACGCACCGATTCGGAAAACCTGAGATCGAGGAGACGGCCGTCAACGGTGAGGAGTTGAACGTCCCTGCGACCGAACACGCTCTTCAGAGCGGTGGCGGATAGCCGGATCTTGCCGCAACTTGTGACTCCGACCGGCGTCTTGAAGAAGCCCTCAGAGCGTAGGACGCACGAGCGACCCCTTCGCCATTACACTTTGGCACGCCGCTCCCTGAGATTCCGCCTAGATAACGGATGATCGACTTCCTTTGAGCTATGAACCGACATTCCCCAGATAGCCTTGGTTCCGAGCGTCAGAGTAGCCATTTGGGCTCCCTGCGGCAATCTGGAACACGGTGACGGCTGCCGCTTGCTACCACGACCGTCGAACAAGGCCTTCCCCGGCTGCTGATCGATTTATTTTCGGTCGTCAAGACGCACCTCTCCTGTTGTTTGTCCTTCCCGCCGACACGCCTACGTCACGCCGGAGCTGGCGGGGCGCGAAGTTGAGCGATCAGCCGCAGGATTTCTTGGAACAGGTCGCTCGGCACCGCAACCTCGGCCATCTGGAAGATGATGTACCGGGCATGCGTGACGATCTTGGCGCCGATCTTGACGAGCTTCTCCCGCAGGCTGGTCAGCGACCAGTGCGCGACCAGGTGGATGCGGCCTGCTTCGCTACGGCGCGACCGCCGACAATCCAACGTATTGCCGGATCACGTCCCAGACGGTCGGCGTCGTTCACGTCCTCTTAGCCGCCAAGGCGGCCGAAGACGGACTGGCGAAACAAGCCCGTCATCGCATGTTGACCATTCTTGCCTGTGCGCGGATCAACGAGTGCATCACCGACTATGCCGGTCAACCCAAGGGCATCATCGAGTTCGCGGTAGGCAAGCAGTCCAGCGTCGGACGTGATCCTGGAACCGTGGAAATCCAGCTTGAGCCGATGGTCGAAATCCAGCCTCAAAGGCTCGTTCTCGGATTCACCCATCGGGTTCGTCATCGGCATCGTCCCCAGCGCAGCCAACACATTGATTCTTATATCAGAATCATGGCCGCGCCGCATCGATCAACGAACCTATCTGGGAAATGCGGGTTCGAATGGACCTGTGCGTCCCGATTGGAGCCGCGGCGGCAATTCCGCCACTGTGGATTGTTACGTTCACACGCACGCCAATCCTGCAGAAAACCTGGGGCCATTCGATGTTCGACACAGTTTATCTACAGCCTATCCACAGGATATCCACATGGATCTATTCAGGAATATTTTCATTACGCGACTCTTTGGTTGCAATGCACGATTGGATATCTAGGGTACCCCGGTCGCATAGCTCAGGGACTGCGGGAACATTAGAAAAATGCAAAAAAACGAACATCGCGTGGAGGCCATCGATCTGGAACGGGTGATATTCGACCCCGAGTATCGCCGTGCGGTGATGGAAGAATTGAGGGCGTTGCGC
>JBGQCE010000363.1:0-4534 GCA_041495185.1 Bradyrhizobium sp. | reverse complement strand
GTCGGGCACCATTCAGAACGACATTCTGAAAGAGTTCATGGTGCGCAACACCTACATCTATCCGCCGGCGCCTTCGATGCGGATCATTTCAGATATTTTTGCGTATACCTCGCAAAAAATGCCGAAATATAATTCGATTTCGATTTCCGGCTATCACATGCAGGAAGCCGGCGCGACGCAGGACCTCGAACTCGCCTATACGCTGGCCGACGGCGTCGAATATCTGCGCGCCGGGCTCAAGGCCGGCCTCGACGTCGACCGCTTTGCGCCGCGGCTGTCGTTCTTCTGGGCGATCGGCATGAACTTCTTCATGGAAGTCGCCAAGATGCGCGCCGCGCGCTTGCTCTGGGCCAAGCTCCTGACGCAATTCAACCCAAAGGATCCGCGTTCGCTGTCCTTGCGCACGCATTGCCAGACCTCGGGCTGGTCGTTGACCGCGCAGGACGTCTACAACAATGTGATGCGCACCACCATCGAGGCGATGGCGGCGACGCAAGGCCATACCCAGTCGCTGCATACCAATGCGCTCGACGAAGCTCTGGCGCTGCCGACCGACTTTTCGGCGCGAATCGCGCGCAACACGCAACTGTTCCTGCAGCAGGAAAGCGGCACCAACCGCATTATCGATCCCTGGGGCGGCTCGTATTATGTCGAGCGCCTCACCCGCGATCTCGCCGCCAAAGCCTGGGGCCATATTCAGGAAGTCGAAGAACTCGGCGGCATGGCGAAGGCCATCGAGGCCGGCGTTCCAAAACTGCGGATCGAGGAAGCTTCCGCCAAGACGCAAGCCAGGATCGACGCCGGCAAGCAGGCGGTGATCGGCGTCAACAAATATAAACCGGTCAACGAAGCGCCGATCGACGTGCTGAAGGTGGAAAACTCCACCGTGCGGCGCCTGCAGATCGACAAGCTGTCGCGACTGAAAAAAGAGCGCAACCAGAAGGACGTCGAGGACGCGCTGGCGGCGCTGACCCGCAGCGCCGGCGAAGGCAACGGCAACCTTCTGGCGCTGGCGATCGATGCCGCGCGCGCCAAGGCCACCGTCGGTGAAATTTCCGATGCGATGGAAAAGGTGTTTGGGCGGCACCGCGCCGAAATCAAATCCATCACCGGCGTCTACAAGCGGGAGGCGTCCACCATGTCCAACCGGGTCGAAAAAGTGCAGGCGCTGATCGACGCCTTCGAGGATGCCGAGGGCCGCCGTCCGCGCATTCTCGTCGCCAAGATCGGCCAGGATGGCCATGATCGCGGCCAGAAGGTGATCGCGTCCGCCTTTGCCGATGTCGGGTTCGACGTCGATATCGGACCGTTGTTCGCGACCGCCGAGGAGGCCGCGCGGCAGGCGGTCGAAAACGACGTGCACATTCTCGGGCTGTCATCGCTGGCGGCAGCGCATCTTACCGCGGTGCCGGAGCTGAAGGCCGCGCTGAAGAAGCAAGGCCGCGAAGACATCATGATCATCGTCGGCGGTGTGGTGCCGCCGCAGGATTACGACGCGCTGTACAAGGCGGGCGCCGAGGCGATCTTCCCGCCGGGTACCGTGATTGCGGATGCCGCCGAAGAGCTGATCCACAAGCTGAACGCGCGGCTCGGCCACAGCGAAGCGGCAGAGTAATTCCGCGCACGACAATAATTCCGTCAAAAGGATTTCCCTTGCGCCCCGCTGCAACAGTCACGTTCGCCCACAGGACATGCTTGGTCGGCATCCTTGTGTGCTTCGCATCGCTGGCCACAGCGCTTGCCGCCGACCCAAAGCCCGACGCCGCGATCGAGAACAAGACGGTCGATGCCTCTGTCTTCCTCGACAACAAGATCAAGGCCGATCCCGCGCTATCGGCGGATTGCCTCGCCGAGGGCAAAAGGTGGATCGACAAGAATGCGGCGGAGGCTGAGGCCTCGCGCCAGCAGGACCCGGTACTGTTTCGCAACGGCCGCTGGGCCTTCGAGCGCAAATACGCCATCCGGTCCTTGGTCGACGGGCAGTATGTCAGTATCGTCAGGTCCGACTATATGGACACCGGCGGCGCGCATCCCAATTCGGACGTCGACACCATCCTGTGGGACACAACTGCGAAAAAGCGCATCAGCATTCGGCCCTTCTTCACCAAAACCGCCGATAACGGCCCGACCATGAAGACGATGCTGAAAGGCGTGATCGCATCGCTGAATTCCGAAAAGAAGAAACGCGATTCGAGCGAGACGGCTACCGCCGAATGGTACAAGAATCTTGAGCCGAAACTGCTCAAGATCGGCGCGGTGACGCTGGCGCCGTCTACAGAGGCCGGCAAAAGCTCCGGCCTGACCTTTCATTATCCGCCATACGCGGTCGGTCCCTATGCCGAAGGCGAATATGTCGCGTTCGTGCCGTGGGAAACCCTTAAATCCTATTTGACGCCGGAGGGCGCGAAGATTTTCGGTGGCGCCCGGCCCAAGGGCGACGATGACGGCACGCAATGACCCGCCGTAGCCAGCTCGATATCGGCAAGCTGACACAGGAACTGCGCGCAGGACACCGCGCGGCGCTGGCGCGCGCGATCACGCTGATCGAAAGCCGGCGCGGCGATCATCAGGCCGCGGCGCGCGATCTGGTGCAGGTGCTGTTGCCCGACACCGGCAAGGCGATCCGCGTCGGCATCACCGGTTCGCCCGGCGTCGGCAAGTCCACCACCATCGACGTACTCGGCATGTTCCTGATCGAACGCGGCCACAAGGTCGCGGTGCTCGCGGTGGACCCCTCCTCCGCCCGCACCGGCGGATCGATCCTCGGCGACAAGACGCGGATGGCGCGGCTCTCGGTTTCCGACAGCGCCTATATCCGGCCCTCGCCGGCCTCCGGCACGCTCGGCGGGGTCGCTGCGAAAACCCGCGAGGCGATGCTGCTGTGCGAGGCCGCGGGCTTCGACGTGGTGCTGGTCGAAACCGTCGGCATCGGGCAATCCGAGACCGCGGTATGCGACATGACCGATTTCTTCCTGGCGCTGATGCTGCCGGGCGCCGGCGACGAGCTGCAGGGCATCAAGAAGGGCCTGGTCGAACTCGCCGACATGATCGCGGTCAACAAGGCCGACGGCGACAATATCAAGCGCGCCAATCTCGCCGCCGCCGAATATCGGGGAGCATTGCATATCCTCACGCCACGTTCGGAGCACTGGCAACCGCCGGTTCTGACCTATTCGGCCTTGATGGGCACGGGCATCGACGTGCTGTGGCAGAAAATTCTCGATCACCGCACCGCGATGAACGCATCAAGCGAATTCGCGTCGCGGCGGCGGCAGCAGCAGGTGAAGTGGATGTGGTCGATGCTGGAACAGCGGATGATGGCGCGGCTGCGCGCCGATCCGTCGATCCGCGCGAAAGTGAAAAAGATCGAAGCCGAGGTGGCCGACGGCCGCATCACGCCGTCGCTTGCGGCGGAGCAGATCGCAGACATGTTGAGGTGAAAATGAGCGATAAACTTCGCATCCTCGTCACCGGCTTCGGCCCGTTTCCCGGCGCGCCGTTCAACCCGACCATGCCACTGGTGAAGCGGCTGACGCGGCTGCGCCGCCCCGCATTCGCCGATGTCGAACTGATCAGCCACATTTTCCATGTCACCTACAGCACGGTCGATCGGGAACTTCCCGAACTCATCGCCCAACATCGCCCGCAAGCGCTCCTGATGTTCGGCCTCGCCGATCGCACGGCGCATGTCCGGGTCGAAGCGCGCGCGCGTAATGCCGTCACCACGCTGTTCCCCGATGCCGATCGTAACCGCGCGCGGAAGGGATCGATCGCAAGCGGCGCCGACGCCATGATGTTCGGTCCGCACACCGCAAAATTGCTACGCGTGGCTGATCGCACCGGCGTGGACGTGCGGGCCTCACGCGATGCCGGAAGCTATCTCTGCAACTATCTCAGCTGGCGCGCGATCGAAGCCGTCAACGGCGACAATAGTCTTCGCCGCGTCGCCTTCGTGCATGTGCCGCTGGTCGCACGCGGCGGCTCGCCGCGGCACAAGGGTGCCGCCCACCGTGTCACGCCAGAAAAACTGGTCGATGCCGGCGAAGCCATGCTGCTGGAGATGGTAAGGCTGACGCGGAGGGCCATGCGGGAAGCGTCATCCTGAGGTGCGAGCCGCCTTTGCGGCGAGCCTCGAAGGATGCGCGTCTTTCATCCTTCGAGGCTCGCAAGTGCTCGCACCTCAGGATGACGGCACCGCGCAAACCGTCTCATTAACCCTACCCCCAACAATCACCCGCCCGCGCCCTCGCCTTCGCCACGCGCCACCGCATTTTTGCGTTACTCCTGCGTTGCGGACGCGCATCCGCAGGAAGAGGCGACCATGGACGTCAATCGCCGCCATCTCATCGGAGCATCCGCCGCCGGCGTTGCCGGCGCGCTCGCGATGTCGCCGGATGCCGCACGGGCGGCACCCCTGACCTCGGCGCTCGGGCGCGACGCCACGCAATATGGGGTCCGGCCCGGCAGCCCCGACGATCAGACCAGGGTCTTGCAACGCGCCATTGACGAGGCCGCACGCGCGCAGGTTCCGCTG
>JBGQCE010000362.1:0-4567 GCA_041495185.1 Bradyrhizobium sp. | reverse complement strand
GCTGCTGAGCATCGACGAGGCGCTGAAATTCGGCGCCAATCCCGGCACGATCTTCTTAGGCCTGCGCGACGGCGCGGCGGTGTTCGGCATGGGCATCTCGGCGGCTGCGGTTGAAAAATTGCTCACCCGCAACGACGTCGCCGTGACGGAACTGCGCGGCATGGCAATGCAGGGCGTGGTGCCGCCCGACCAGCTCTCGGCGATCGCGATGGCGAAATCGTTGGTGAACTGGCATCAGCGCCATGGCTACTGCGCCAATTGCGGGACCCGCACGGCGATGAAGGAGGGCGGCTGGAAGCGCGACTGCCCAAGTTGCAAGGCCGAGCATTTTCCGCGCACCGACCCTGTGGTGATCATGCTGGTGACCGCGGGCGATAAATGCCTGCTGGGACGCCAGAAGCAATTTCCGGCCGGAATGTGGTCGTGCCTCGCGGGGTTTGTCGAAGCCGCCGAGACCATCGAGGATGCGGTCCGGCGCGAGATCTTCGAGGAATCCGGAATTCGCTGCACCGACGTGAATTATTACATGACGCAGCCCTGGCCCTATCCGTCGTCCCTGATGATCGGCTGCACCGCGCGCGCCACCAGCGAAGATATCGTGGTCGATCACGCGGAACTCGAGGACGCGCGCTGGTTCGACCGGGCTGAGGCGACCCTGATGATCAAACGGCAACATCCCGACGGCCTCGCGGGGCCGCATCCGTTTGCCATTGCGCATCACCTGCTGGGACGTTGGCTGCATGAGAGCCCGGACAAGCGTGCATAGCGGGAACTCCCGATGCCTCGATCTGTTACCCCCGGACCATGGTTCCGGCACACCGCGGAATCGACATGACGGATTCCCGAATGAACTTTCACGCTGCGGCGCCGAAAATCCCTCCGCGCATCCTCTGCATCGGCATGCCCGTACGCGACCTGACCTTTCGCATCCAGGCGCTGCCCGAGCGCGGCTTCAAGGTTCACGCCAGCCATTTCGAGGAAATCAGCGGCGGCAACGCGCTCAACGCCGCGATCGGAATCGTCCGCCTCGGTGGCCGCGCCTCGATTTGCGGCCCGATGGGAGATGCCCGCGAAACCTCAAGCCGCTATATTTTCGAAAAACTCGCGCATGAGGGCATCGACTTCAGGCACATCGTACACATGCCGGGCCTGGTGACGCCGATCTCGAACATCATGATCGACCCGAGCGGCGAGCGCACCATCGTGACCTTCCGCGATCCGGAATTGTGGAAGGTCCACCTGCCCGATGCCGACATGCTGCTCGAGGACTGCAGCGCCATCCTGACCGAGAACCGCTGCGCGGAATTCTGCACCGAACTTTGCGTCGAGGCGCGCCGGCGCGGCATTCCCGTCATCGTCGATGTCGACCGCACCATGTCGCTGCGCGAAGGCCTGCTCACCGCGTCCTCGCATCTGGTGTTCTCCAGCGAGGCGCTGCAATCCACCGCCGGCGTCGCCGACGACGCCGAGGCGCTGAAAAAAATCGCAAAACTGACCCCGTCGTTCCTGGCAGGCACCCGCGGCGCGCAGGGCACGATCTGGCTCGATGAACACCAGAACCTGCAGCAGACGCCGGCCTTCCCGGTGCATACGGTGGACACACTCGGCGCGGGCGACGTGTTTCACGGCGCGTTCGCGCTCGCCATCACCGAGAAGCAGGAACTGCTGGAAGCGCTGCGATTCGCCTCCGCCGCCGCGGCGCTGAAATGCACCCGTTTCGGCGGTGCCTTTGCTGCCCCGCAACGTGCTGAAGTCTCAGCACTTTTGAGCCACGGCCAGCCTGCCAGCCCAGCCCGGACCGACCGATAATGGGCTTGTATTAGAAGAATTTTCTATATATGAGGGTGATCAGCCCTATAAATGGAACAAAGTTCTTCTCATGACCGATTTAGCCGTTCAACTGCAAGAGCCCAACCGCCGCCTCGACGCCATCGACCGCAAGATTCTGACGGTGCTGCAGGAAGACGCCTCCCTGTCCGTCGCCGAGATCGGCGACCGGGTGGGGCTGTCGTCGACACCCTGCTGGAAGCGCATCCAGCGGCTGGAGGCCGATGGCGTGATCCTGCGCCGGGTCGCCCTGGTCGACCAGAACAAGATCGGACTCGGCATTTCGGTGTTCGTGTCGGTCGAGAGCGCCGACCACTCCGAGGCCTGGCTCCGCAAATTCGCCGACGCCGTCAGCGCGATGCCGGAGGTGATGGAGTTCTATCGGATGGCGGGAGACGTCGATTACATGCTGCGCGTCGTGGTCGCGGACATGCAGAACTACGACGTGTTTTACAAGAAGCTGATCGGCGCGGTACCGCTGAAGAACGTCACGTCGCGCTTCGCGATGGAGAAGATCAAGTCGGTTACCGCGCTGCCCGTGCCCGCGGCGTAGCCCGACCTCTCCCCATACCGCGGACATCACCCGCGAAAGCGGGTGATCCAGTATTCCAGAGCGCTTGCGATGGAATCGAAAAGCCACGGCATACTGGATACCCCGCTGGAGCCTGTCATCGGGCTCGCCGAAGGCGAGGCCCGGTGGCGGGGTATTACGCAGCAATGTCCAAATGCCCCCATCCGCCTTGCCATATTGATAACTAACAGAATCTTTACGCGTTTTTAGCTTCGGCTCGATATTCTATCGGGATGGAGCAAGAAAAGCGCATTGCAACGCCTCGATGGCCTGCTTGGCTGAACGCTGCCGCATTGCTGGCTGCGAGCTTCATCGCGATTGCAACCCTGTCCTTGCAGATCCGCCCCGGCGCCGAGGTGGTGGCGGTCGCCTTTCCACCATGGTGGAGCGCGCAGCAGGTGTTCCTGGCCGCCGCTTCCGCCAACGCCGCGATTGTGAGGATGACGGCCATTCCGGCCATTCTGGTGGTACGGCCGGATGACCGAGATGGGCTGACACGGCTGCGCGAGGCCGGTGTCTGGTTTGCCATGGATCCGCAGGCGATCGCCGCCTGCTTTACAAAACAGGATGAGGAAACCGGAAATGACCATCGAAAGCAAAGATCTGGAAAACTTGCGTGAGACCACCAGCAAGGCATTGCTCGCGGTGCTCTGGCTGCATGTTCCGATCTGCGTGACCATCGGCATGTTGCGCGGCACCGATTGGCTGCTGCCGGCCGCCTTCATGGTGGCGATGGCGCTCGCCGCGACATTGTCGTGGCGTGCGTCCGGAAACGGAATTTCGACCCGTCTGATCTTTGCCGTCGCCTTGATGGGCGGCGTATCGGTGTTTGCCTTCCAGCTGGCGGGGCATGCCTGGCAGATCGACATGCACATGTACTTCTTCGCGGCGCTGGCCTGTCTGGTCGCCTATTGCGACTATCGGCCGATCATCGCCGGCACGGTTGCGGTCGCATTGCATCACTTGGTGCTGAACTTCATCCTTCCGGCGGCGATCTATCCCGGCGGCACGGATCTTGGGCGCGTCGTTCTTCATGCCGTCATTCTCGTCATCGAGGCGGGCGTATTGATCTCGCTTGCCCACAAGCTCTCGCATTTGTTCGAGACAACCGCACAGAAGACCGCCGAGGCCGAAGCCGCAAACGCCGCCGAAGCCCGCGCCAACACCGAGCGCGCCGGTGCCGAACGGCAGGCCAAACAGGAACGCGACGCGGCGATGCGCGAGCTCGCCGCCGGCTTCGAGCGCAAGATCGGCCATATCGTCGAGGCGGTCGCAGTGGCTGCCGGCGAAATGCAGGGCATGTCCTCGTCGATGAGCGGCAGCAGCGAGGAAACCGCGCGACAGACCGCAGCCGCCGCGGCCGCTTCGTCCCGCGCATCATCCAACGTCGGAACGGTCGCGTCTGCGACTGAAGAACTCACGGCTTCGATCGGCCAGATCGCCCGGCAAGTGACGCGCTCCGCCGAGATCGCAGGCAAGGCCGCCGAGGAGGCGCGCCGCACCAACATCGTGGTCGAGGGGCTTGCAACCGGCACGCAGAAGATCGGCGAAGTCGTGACGCTGATCCAGAACATCGCCAGCCAGACAAATCTGCTGGCCTTGAACGCCACCATCGAGGCCGCGCGTGCGGGGGAACACGGCCGGGGCTTCGCCGTGGTGGCGAGCGAAGTGAAGGCACTGGCCAATCAAACCGCGAAGGCGACGGAGGAAATTTCCGCGCAGGTCCAGGACATTCAGAACGCGACCAGCCAAGCGGTGAATGCGATCCAGGCGATCGGCGGGACCATTGCCGAGATTGACGAAATATCCAACGAAATTGCGGCTTCCGTCGATCAGCAGGGGGCGGCGACGCGCGAAATCGCCGGCAGCGTGCAGCAGGTGGCGGACGGCACCAGGGATGTCAACGACAACATTCTCAGCGTCACCCGGGCTTCCGACGAAGCCGGCAAGGCGGCGGCCAGGCTGCTCGATGCGGCAAACGGGCTGTCATCGCAGTCCGAGCGGCTGAAATCCGAGGTCGAGAGCTTCCTCGGATCGCTGCAGGCCGCGTAAGCCTGATCGATCCCAGCACCGTTGTCATCGCCCGCGAAAGCGGGCGATCCAGTATTCCAGTGCAGTTGTGATGGAATCGAAAAGACGCAGCGTACTGGATACCCCGCCGGAGCCTGT
>JBGQCE010000361.1:0-4568 GCA_041495185.1 Bradyrhizobium sp. | reverse complement strand
CCGTCGAGCAGCGCGCGGGCGCGGACCGCGAGCATCAGCGACTGGCTGGCGCGCGGACCCGGTCCCCAGGCGATCAGCTTGCCGGCCTCGCCGCCCTCGGGGCCGGGACGCGCGGAGCGTACCAGCGAGAGGATCGCTTCGACGACGGAGTCGCCGACAGGCAGGCGCCGTACCAGCCGTTGCGCCGCGATGAGGAGGTCGGCGTTCATCGCTGCCTTGGCCAGCGTCTCTTCCGCGCCTGTGGTTTCGAACAGGATGCGCCGCTCGGCGTCGCGATCCGGATAGTCGACGTCGATCTCCATCAGGAAGCGATCGAGCTGCGCTTCCGGCAACGGGTAGGTGCCTTCCTGCTCCAGCGGATTTTGCGTCGCGAGCACATGAAACGGCTTCGGCAGATCGTGGCGTGCGCCTGCAACCGTGATGTGCTGTTCCTGCATGGCCTGCAGCAGCGCGGACTGGGTGCGCGGGCTGGCGCGATTGATTTCGTCGGCCATCAGGAGCTGCGCGAACACCGGTCCGGAGATGAAACGGAACGACCGCTTCCCGGAGCTGCTCTCGTCCAGCACCTCGGCGCCCAGAATATCCGATGGCATCAGGTCAGGGGTGAACTGGATGCGTTTGGCATCCAACCCCAGGGTAATACCCAGCGTTTCGACCAGCTTGGTTTTGGCGAGGCCCGGCACGCCGATCAGAAGCGCGTGACCGCCGGACAGGATCGTCACCAGGGTATTTTCAACCACCCGGTCCTGACCGAAGATGACGGTGGTGATCGCATCCTTCACCGCGCGGATTTGACCGGCGACCTGTTCGGCCGAACGGACGATCACGTCCTCGAGTTTTTCGACACCAGCCATTTCGTTCTCCTTAGACCCACGCTTTGCCTGAAACGCATGCTAAACTTATGCGAAGGCCATGTATTCGTTGAATTAAACTATCCCCACATTATCGGCATTTCGGGGTATGAACGGCATCACGATGTGGCGACTTGATCCCGGATTTCAGGGGCGGAACTCGTCCAGGACGCACATCGGAAGACTTGCACCAATCGTGCCAAATCGAGGCGGTCAGACTCAGGGCAAACAATGGCGAAGCAAGGGCAGACCAGCAATCAAGGGCTCGAAGGACTGACGGCTGCTGTCAAGGACGCTGCCAATGCCACCCCCGCCGGAAAGGGATTGCCCCCGGTGCATCTGTGGAATCCGCCGTTCTGCGGCGATCTCGACATGCGAATCGCCAGCGATGGTACTTGGTTCTATATGGGGACGCCAATCGGGCGGCTCGCATTGGTCCGCCTGTTTTCGACGATTCTCAAGCGCGAGGACGGCAAGCACTTTCTCGTGACGCCGGTGGAGAAGGTCGGCATCCGTGTCGACGATGCGCCGTTTCTTGCGGTCGAGATGCTCAAGGAGAGGGACGACCGGGGCCGGGTGCTGCGCTTCCGAACCAATGTCGACGACTGGGTGACGTGCGATTCCTCCCACGGTTTGCGGTTCAAGGCGGCCGCCGACGGGGGACTGACGCCCTATCTCCATGTCCGCGCCGATTTGTGGGCCAAGGTTACCCGCGCGCTCTACTACGATCTGGTTGACATGGGCGAGGAGCGGGTGGTCGATGGTCACCCAATGTTCGGAATCGCTTCGTCAGGCGAATTTTTTGCGATGGCGGATGCGGAGCAGGTGAGGGGCGCGCTTTGAACGAGCCGATGCTGAAGACGGACCCGGCTGCGATCGGATCAGCGGAGTTTTTCGATCGGAGCCGCGCGCGACTGCGTTTCGACGTTCCGCCGGGCCTGATCGACCCCAACATCATTCCGCCGAGCGGCGATTGGGGCACCGATCGCATGCTGGAGATCATCGCCCGCGAACAGCCGGTTCGGCCCGCCGCGGTGTTGATCCCGGTGGTGGACCATCCGCAGCCGACCGTGCTGCTGACGCAGCGCGCCGCCCACCTCAACGATCACGCCGGCCAGATTTCCTTTCCCGGCGGCAAGATCGACGCGACGGATGCTTCCCCGCTCGACACCGCGTTGCGCGAAGCCGAGGAAGAGATCGGCCTTTCCCGGGAATTCGTCGACCCGATCGGCTATCTCGATCTCTACGCAACCGGGTTCGGATTTCGTATCCTGCCGACGGTCGCGCGGGTAAGGCCGGGCTTCAAACTGCACATCAACCATTCCGAAGTGGACGATGCGTTCGAGGTGCCGCTGGGGTTCCTGATGGACCCCGCGAACCATCAGGTGCACAGCAAGGAATTCCGCGGCATGGAGCGCTCGTACTATGCGATGCCGTTCGCGGAGCGTTACATCTGGGGCGCGACCGCGGGAATTCTGCGCGTGCTCTATGAGCGGATTTGTCTGCGATGATCCGTCCGGCATTCACCGAAATCGGAATTTTCCTGATACCGTTCGCGGTTTATGCGCTGTTTCTGGTAGCGACACGCTCCGGACTGCTGGTGCAGTCGTCATGGCCGGTGCACATCATCGCCAAGCTGGCGCTCGGTTCGCTGGGGCTTGTGATCGTCAGTTTCGTTCTGCTCGCACATTTCTCCGGCGCGTCGCCGAATTCGACCTACATTCCCGCCCATATCGAGAACGGCAAATTCGTTCCCGGAGTTGAAAAATGAATGATGCGCGCGTGCTCGGCAGTGCCGCCGATTTGAAGTTCCTGCACCGGGTGCCGCAACTTCACCTCAGGAACTTCAAATCGAAAAGCGGCACTGCAATCAATCTATTTGCTAGTGGTCCGCTTCCGAAGTTCGCATAAGAGGGTGCCGCACATGCCTGCGAACTTCGGAAGCGGACCACTAGACGCGCCCTGGCTCAAATCCGGTCCGACCGCCCGCGTGCTCGAACTGCTGAACGGCAATGGCGAGGAGGCGCGCGTGGTCGGCGGCGCGGTCCGCAATGCGCTCTTGAAGATTCCAATAGGCGATATCGATATCGCGACCACCGCGTTACCCGAGGAAGTGATCCGCCGCGCCAAAGCGGCCGGCATCAAGAGCGTGCCGACCGGCATCGAGCACGGCACCGTGACGCTGGTTGTCGATGCGCAGCCGTTCGAGGTCACGACCTTGCGCGAGGACACCGAGAGCTTCGGCCGCAAGGCCAAGGTCGCGTTCGGC
Organism: Bradyrhizobium sp.; assembly: GCA_041495185.1. GTDB lineage: Bacteria > Pseudomonadota > Alphaproteobacteria > Rhizobiales > Xanthobacteraceae > Bradyrhizobium. The sequence goes on along the minus strand of JBGQCE010000361.1, from coordinate 1,448 downwards.
CGCGACTGGGTTCGCGATGCGGAGCGGCGCGACTTCACCATCAACGGCCTGTCGGTTGACGCCGAAGGCATCGTGCACGATCACGTCGGCGGCCTTGATGATATCCCGGCAAAACGCGTGCGCTTCATCGGCGACCCGGACCAGCGGATATCAGAGGATTACTTGCGCATCCTCAGGTTTTTCCGCATTCACTCAGCCTTCGGCGCGGGCGAACCCGATCGCGATGGCTATCTCGCCTGCATTCGCGCGCGCGCAGGTCTTGCGACGCTGTCCGCGGAGCGGGTGCGCATGGAAATGGTGAAGCTCCTGGTCGCGGAAGGCGCGGCCGGTGCGATCGCCGCGATGGTGGATGGCGGCCTGCTGCTGCCGATTTTCGGCGGTGTCGCCTATACCGGGCCGTTGACGGCGATGATATCAGCGGAGCGCTCGCTCGGACTGAAGCCCGACGCGGTTCGCCGCCTCGGCGCGCTCGCGGTCGCCGTCACCGAAGACGCGAGGCGACTTGCGACGCGCCTGCGGCTGACCAACGCCGAAACCAAAGCGCTCGATTCCATGGGCCATCGCTGGTGGCGGCTCGCCGGCATGGACGAGGCGACCGCGCGGCGACGGCTCTACCGGCTCGGCGAGGATCGCTATCGCGACCGGCTGATGCTGGCCTGGGCGCGGGCGGGAGGGGATGCCCATTCCGCGCAATGGCGGGATCTCGCCACCTTGCCGGAGCGCTGGCGCGCGCCGAAATTTCCGCTGAAGGCGGCCGATTTCATCGGACGCGGAATTGCCGAAGGCCCGGCGCTCGGGCAGGTGCTCGCACTGGCCGAAGACGCGTGGCTCGCGGCGGATTTCACGCTCGATGAAGGCGCGCTCAAAACCATTGCCGAGCAAGCCGTAACCCGTTTCACGCGCGACCACAGGCTGTGAGCATCATTTCCGGCTTCGCCGATATTTCCATCGCCCAGCTTCTGCTGGTTGCCTGCGTCGCGCTGTTTGCCTCGGTCATCGGTGGCCTTGCCGGCTACGGCACCGGCGCGCTGATGCCGCTGGTTCTGGTGCCGCTGATCGGCGCCGAACCGGTGGTGCCGATCATCGCGATCTCGGCCGTGTTCACCAACCTCAGCCGCGCCACGGCCTACCTCCGTTATGTCGACCGCCGCCGCGCGCTGATCGTGGTTCTGGCTGCCGCATTGACGACCGCGCTCGGCGCTTACGGCTATACGCGGCTCACCAATGCCGGCGCGGCGCTGGTGATCGGCGCGATGCTGATATCGAGCGTGCCGCTGCGCCGTTTGCTGAGACGCCACGACGTCAAGATCGGCGACACCGGGCTCGGGGTCGGCGCGGTGGGCTACGGCGTCGTGGTCGGCGGCACCTCGGGCTCGGGCGTGATCCTGCTGTCGCTCTTGATGGCGGCGGGCCTCGAAGGCGCGGCCGTGATCGCCACCGACGCAGTG
>JBGQCE010000360.1:0-4572 GCA_041495185.1 Bradyrhizobium sp. | reverse complement strand
CTGGAAAATGATCCCTGCCCTTGCTCGTCAGGCCGACGCTATGATGATTGTTGTAAAAAACTATCTGGTGTTCTACGGCCGCATGTTCATATAGAATTTGAAAAAACGCCTCCACCAGATTTGGCTAACGCGGAATTTTCTGGTTACGGTGACAAAGATGGGCCGGCAGTGCTGCGGCCACTACGCGCCGAGCCAACGGCGGAATAGAAAAGGAGACGCCCGCCAGTAGGGACACCATCGCGCGCATGGACCGGCTGGTGGTGTTGGATCATGGCCGCATCATCGAGCAGGGCACGCACGCGGAACTTCTGCGCACCAACGGCCATTACGCGGCGCTGTGGAAGCGGCAGTCGGGCGGATTCATCGATGTCACGCCCGACATCCAAGCGGCGGAGTAGAAGTATGGACGCGGCGGATGCGCCACGTCCGCTTTATCCTCAATTCTGTTGCAAAACTCCCATTGAGACGACCCGCGAACCGTGATTCCGTTTGATTGATGAGTCGATCATCGGCGGGAGCGGCGCATGATGGGACGGCGGGAAGACGGGCAAGGCGAGTTCTTTTATTCCTTTGATCTCGACAAGGTGGTGCCGCCCGACCATCTGGTCCGGCAGATCGACGGCCTCCTCGACCTCGGTTGGGTGCATAAGGAACTTGCACCTTACTACTCGCACACCGGCCGGCCCTCGATCGATCCGGTGCTGATGATCCGGATGCTGATCCTCGGCTACGTGTTCGCGATCCGCTCGGAGCGGCGGCTGTGCTCTGAGGTGCAGGTCAACCTCGCCTATAGATGGTTTTGCAAGCTCAGTATCGAGGACAAGATCCCCGATCATTCGGTGTTCTGCCGTGCGCGGCATGAGCGCTTCCGCGAGAGCGATGCCTTACGCCGGGTGTTCGAGGGCGTGGTGGCGATGTGCATTGCGGCCGGGCTTGTCGGCGGTGAAGCGTTTTCGATCGATGCGAGCCTGATCAAGGCGGATGTGGACAAGAAGAAGCGGGTGCCCGGCGACCAGCCGATTGCCTGGCCGAAACCGGAGGAAGCATCCCACGCGGTTCGAGAGTATCTCGCCGCGCTCGATGCCGCCTGCGGCGATGTGGAAGGTGGCGGAGGAGACGGCGGCGGCTCGAGCGGCGGCGGCAGTCGACGCAAGCCTCCCAGGGAAGTCTCGTTGACCGATCCGCAGGCGACATGGGTTGCCAGGCCGGGTGTGGACCCGTTCTTTGCCTACGATGCGAACTACCTGATCGACAACAAAGCCGGGATCATTGTCGACGCGCAAGGCACGCGCGCCAATCGCATCGAGGAGATCGCCGTCACCCAGACCATGGTGGAACGCGTCGGGCGTCGCTTCGATCTCCGGCCCCAGCGGCTCGCAGCCGACACAGCTTATGGCGCAGTGAGGCTGCTCAAGTGGCTGGTCGATCGCAAGATCACGCCGCACGTTCCGGTGTGGGACAAATCTACGCGCCCCGATGGCACCTTCTCACGCGCCGACTTTACATTCGACCAAGAGCGCAATGTCTATATCTGCCCGGGTGGAGCACAGCTCACCAGCACCGGCAACGTCGATCAGGGCCACATCGTCTACTATAGGGCCAACAAAAATGACTGCGCGAGCTGCTCGTTGAAGCCGCAGTGCACGACGGCGGTCGTGCGCAAGGTTACACGCGATGTCGACGAAGATGTCCGTGATCGCGTCCGCGCATTGGCCAACACCGAAGCCTTCCAGCAGTCGCGCCGCGAGCGCAAGAAGGTCGAGATGCGGTTTGCGCATATGAAGCGCATCTTCAGGCTCGATCGGCTTCGACTGCGAGGCTTGAGCGGTGTCAGGGACGAGGTGCTGCTCACCGCAACCGCGCAGAACTTGAAACGGCTCGTCAAACTGCTCTGCCGTGCCCCGCCGCCGCTCGCAGTTGCTTGCGCGATGTAGGCATAGCGTCACGCGATGGTGCCGATGCGTTGATGCCGCCGCTCCCTCAATCAGAGAGCGCTACAAGGCTCGGCAAAAACTTACGGACCAGCTCAGCCGCCAAAAGCAATCGAGTTTTGCAACAGAATCCATCAGTGAGCAGACATTGGACGGTGCGACTGTTAGGTCCGCTTTGTGCCGATTTTGTTGCAGAAGTCTGTTGCTGGTTGCTGCGAACAGTGATTCCGTTTTTTGAGGATATTTTGCGTCGGAGACGGGCGATGATGGGACGTCAGAACAACGACCAGGGTCATCTATTCTACGAGTTCAGCCTCGATGAGGCGGTTCCTCATGATCATCTGGTGCGCAAGATCGCCGCGGTTCTCGATTTATCGTGGGTTTACGCAGAACTCGCGCCGCACTATCCAACGTTCGGCCGGCCTTCGATTGATCCGGTGCTGATGATCCGGATGCTGATCATTGGTTATGTCTTTGCGCTGCGATCCGAGCGGTTGTTGTGTCGCGAGGTGCAGGTGAACTTCGCCTATCGCTGGTTTTGCAAGCTCGGCATAGAGCACAAGATCCCCGACCATTCGGCATTCTCTCGTGCGCGCAATGAGCGGTTCCGCGACAGCGGTATCTTTCGCCGGGTCTTCGAGCGTGTCGTCGAGGCGTGTATCGCGGCCGACCTCGTTGGGGGAGAAGGTTTTGCGGTGGATGCGAGTCTGATTGCGGCTGACGCCAACAAGCAGCGCTCGATCCTGGGCTCAGAATGGCAAAAGACATGTGATCCTGAGACGGCGAGCCGGGCCATGCAGGAGTATCTGGCAAGCCTTGATGATGCAGCCTTTGGTGCGGCGAGCGACACCACGCCGAAGTTCGTCTCGCCGTCCGATCCCGCTGCACAATGGACGGGTGCGATGCGAGGACCGGCGTTCTTCGCCTATTCCGACAACTATCTCATTGATGTGAAGTTCGGCGTCATCATGGACGTCGAAGCCTCGCGCGCCATCCGTCAAGCGGAGGTCGGCGCAGCGAAGACCATGATTGAGCGCACCGAGGAGCGCTTCGATATCAAGCCCAAGCGGCTCGCGGCCGATACGGCCTATGGTTCAGGCCCGAACCTCAACTGGCTCGTCAAAGACAAGGATATCGCGCCGCACATCCCGGTGATCGACAAGTCGAAGCGCGAGGATGGGACCTTTAGCCGGGAAGACTTCACGTTCGACAAGCAACGCAACGTCTATACCTGCCCGGCGGGCAAACTCCTGCACACGACAGGCAAAATCCACGATGGCGAGACGATCCTCTATCGCGCAAGGACCTATGATTGCGGCCTTTGCCCGCTCAAATCCAAATGCTGCCCAAAGGCGCCGGAGCGCAAAATCCCGCGCAGCCTCTACGAGGAGGCCCGTGACGTTGCCCGGGCGCTGGCCAAGACTGAGGCGTTCGAGCAGTCACGCCGCGATAGAAAGCGTGTAGAGATGCTGTTTGCACATCTAAAGCGCATCCTGCGGCTCGGCCGTCTGCGATTACGCGGGCCGTGCGGTGCCCAGTTCGAGTTTATGCTGGCAGCAATTGCGCAGAACCTTTGTAGGCTCGCAAAGCTGATCGCTCGACCACCGCCTGCGGTCGCCGCGTGTGTCGCGTAACCGCTGCCGGTGCTAATGCCCATTGCTCAATGCTGCCGCTCTGCAACGGAGCGGATAACAAGCGATGGCTTGAAAAACTTGAGGCAACCGCCTCGGCCCTGTAATCGCCGACTTCTGCAACAAAATCTGCCACTAGCAAACATGACCCCACGGAATGTTCGGCGTAAATCGCGAAGCTTTAGCGCTTTGCAAAAAGGCAGGCGCTAATTAAAGGGCGGACAACATTTGTCCTTAAAGCAAATTCGAAAATCGCGTTTTCCCAAGAATGTGTTGAAGAATGGATAGGATTGCCCATAGGAAACACAGCTCTGGGAAGAACCGCCTGGAGATGACCCTCGATCGGGAGGCGCCGATTGTGAATTCCTAGCTTGCCACCTGATGATCTCGTCGCCAAATCCGGTTCCGGGTATGGGCGTGCAACCCGATGCCGCCGCCTCTCTCCAGATTTGCTCCGTATTCTTGCAGTGCCCGAAGCAAGGCGCGCTGAACATCGTGCACACCCTTACTGTAGCCTGCTCGCGTATCGGCTTTTGATTTTGCGGTACTTGAGCGAGATAACTATTCGACGGGTCATATTGGCCGGTTATCCGACAAGCGTCCCTCGCGCGTTCGTTTTCCCGATAGCAATAGGGCCGGTCTTCAACCCCGTGGGTTTCCTTCTCGCAACGAAGATCGTTTTTTTTCATCTCGGCCTGACAAAACTCAAATCTCGCAATCTCATCGTTTGTCGGTCCGGCGCCGCCGTTCGGATTTGAGGCGCCGGCAGGTGGCATCGTCGGAGCGTTCGCGGCAGGCGATGCTCCACCCGGGATGCAGACGGCGGAAACGTTTTCCTCGACCCCTTCGCAATTGTCCCAGCAGACCTCGTTAGAATTGTTCCTCGCCCAGACGAAGGTTTTTTGTTCTTGTCCCTTTCGGGTTTTGTAATACGCCCACACACTGACGCCGCAGCTGTTGATGACCTGCCAGTGCCAGGACCACCCTTGCTTGGAGAAATGCGGCTTGTT
>JBGQCE010000359.1:0-4575 GCA_041495185.1 Bradyrhizobium sp. | reverse complement strand
GCCATGGGCGCCGATCGCGGCATCCTGGTCAAGGCGGAAGGTAATGTCGAACCGCTGGCGGTGGCGAAGATTCTCAAGGCCATCGCCGACGAAGAAAAGCCTGGCCTCGTCATTCTCGGCAAGCAGGCGATCGACGATGACTCGAACCAGACCGGCCAGATGCTGGCCGCATTGCTTGGATGGTCGCAGGCGACCTTTGCCTCCAAGCTCGAAGTCGACGGCTCCGATTTCAAGGTGACGCGTGAAGTCGACGGCGGCTTGCAGACCGTCAAGCTGAAGGGACCGGCGATCGTCACCACCGATCTGCGGCTGAACGAGCCGCGCTACGCCAGCCTGCCCAACATCATGAAGGCGAAGAAGAAGCCGATCGCCGACAAGAGCGCTGCCGACTACGGCGTCGATCTCACCGCCCATCTCGAGATTCTCAAGACTTCGGAACCGCCGGGTCGCAAGGGAGGCGTCAAGGTCAAGGACGTCGCTGAGCTGGTGTCGAAGCTCAAGAATGAAGCCGGGGTTCTCTGATGACTACGCTGTTGATTGCTGAACATAACAATGCGTCGATCAAGGACTCCACCAACAAGGCGCTGACCGCCGCTGCCGCCCTCGGCGGCGAAGTGCATGTGCTGGTCGCAGGCCAGAACGCCAAGGCGGCTGCGGACGCCGCGGCCAGGCTTGCCGGCGTCAAAAAGGTATTGCTCGCCGACGGCGACGCCTATGCCCACGACCTCGCCGAGCCGCTGGCGGCCCTGATCGTGGCACTGGCCCCTGGCTATGACGCCTTTGTCGCGCCAGCGACCTCGCGTTTCAAGAACGTGATGCCGCGCGTCGCAGCTCTGCTCGACGTCATGCAGGTGTCGGAAATCATCAAGGTGATTTCGCCCGACACGTTCGAGCGGCCGATCTATGCCGGCAACGCGATCCAGACGGTGAAATCGAAGGACGCCAAGAAGGTCATCACGGTGCGGACCTCCACCTTTGCCGCGGCCGGCGGCGGTGGCAGCGCGCCGGTGGAAAATGCCGCATCTGCAGCCGATCCCGGGCTCTCCAGTTTCGTCGGCGAGGAAGTCGCCAAGAGCGACCGGCCCGAACTGACGTCGGCGAAGATCATCGTCTCGGGTGGCCGCGCCATGCAGAGCCGCGAGAATTTCGCCAAATATATCGAGCCGCTCGCCGACAAGCTCGGCGCCGGCGTCGGTGCGTCGCGCGCCGCGGTCGATGCCGGCTATGCGCCGAACGACTGGCAGGTCGGGCAGACCGGCAAGGTGGTGGCGCCGGAACTCTATATCGCGATCGGTATTTCCGGCGCGATCCAGCATCTCGCCGGCATGAAGGATTCCAAGGTGATCGTCGCGATCAACAAGGATGAGGACGCGCCGATTTTCCAGGTCGCCGATTACGGCCTGGTGGCGGATCTGTATCAGGCGGTTCCCGAACTGACCGCGGAGCTCGGCAAGCTCGGAAAGTAACGACAGCCGGCCGGATCACCGGCCGGTGTTTATGCAAAGAGGATGGGCAGGCGCGGGACGCGCGTCGCCCGGGCGAGATGGCAAAATGGCGGCTATGATCAAGAAGGTCGGCGTGATCGGCTCAGGCCAGATGGGCAACGGGATTGCTCATGTGGCGGCCCTGGCAGGGCTCGATGTGGTGCTCAACGATGTGTCGGCCGATCGGCTGAAGTCTGCCATGGCGACCATCAACGGTAATCTGTCGCGCCAGGTCTCCAAGAAGATCATTACCGAGGACGCCCGCAAGCAGGCGCTGGAGCGGATCGTTTCCGCCGAGACCATCGACGGGCTCGCCGATTGCGATCTGGTGATCGAGAGCGCGGTCGAGAAGGAAGAGGTCAAGCGCAAGATTTTTCACGATGTCTGCGCGGTGCTGAAGCCGGAGGCCATCGTCGCCTCCAACACCTCCTCGATTTCGATCACGCGGCTCGCCGCGTCCACCGACCGTCCCGAGCGCTTCATCGGCATTCACTTCATGAATCCGGTGCCGCTGATGGAGCTGGTCGAACTGATCCGCGGCATCGCCACCGATGATGCGACCTTCGACGCGGCCAAGGAATTCGTCACCAAGCTCGGTAAACAGATCGCGGTTTCCGAGGATTTTCCGGCGTTCATCGTCAACCGAATTCTGCTGCCGATGATCAACGAGGCGATCTATACGCTGTATGAGGGGGTCGGAAACGTCGAGGCGATCGATGCCGCGATGAAGCTCGGCGCGCACCATCCGATGGGGCCGCTCGAACTCGCCGATTTCATCGGGCTCGATACCTGTCTGTCGATCATGCAGGTGCTGCACGAGGGACTGGCGGACTCCAAGTACCGGCCGTGCCCGCTGTTGGTGAAATATGTCGAGGCCGGCTGGCTCGGCCGCAAGACCAAGCGCGGCTTCTACGATTATCGCGGCGACAAGCCGGTCCCGACGCGCTAGGGCGCGTCATTGCCGGGCTCGACCTGCCAGAAACGCACAAATGGCGAGCCCTTGCACAATCCCGGCAACAATAAAGAGGCCTGGAGCGGCGCCTGACTCTACGCCTGCTGTATGCGGCGTGAGCTCTCTGATCATGCCGAATACCACAGGGGCGAATGCGTAAGTGCCTTGTGAGATGGCGACAATGAGGGCGACCACGCGTGGCACGTCATCTCCGACAAATTCAACTTGAGCAATCAAAGGCGGCAACCATGTTCCGTTGCCGAAGCCTGCGCCAAACAGGACGACCCCAAGAAGCAACAGCGGCACGCTGGTGCCATCAGCGGCGATCAACACAACGCAGCCTCCGATCTGTACCGCGTAGCTGGCACATGCCATCAGCCGTCTATCGATGTTCGCAGGCATCGCCCAGCCAAGGAGCGCGCGGCCCATGATGGCCATCGCCGTCACCAGTCCCATCGCCAGGCCCGCTCGCGATGCGCCAAGCGCGGGAACGAGCAGCGAGAACAGGTGCACGATCAGGCCTATTTGCGCGAACAATCCAAGCGCCATGCCTGCGGCAATTGTCAGGAATTTGAGATCGCTCCAAAGCAGGGATCCCGGCAATGGTTTGGCGGCTGACGAAGTGACCGAGGCTGCACGTACTCCCGGTTCATCGCCATCAGGTATCAATCGCATTTGTTGCGGGGTTCGCGAAAAAACCAGGTCGGCAAGAATCCACATCGTGATCGCCATGACGAGGCCGATCACCGCGGCGGCGGCGGGAAATCCAATCGCGCTGATCGCCGCTGCCCAAAGCGGTGAAAACACGACGCCGCCCATGTTGCCGCCGTTATACGCCATGGCGAGAGCGGCGGGGCGAGCGCGTATGAACCAGGGCGCCACGATTGCGTTGATCGCAGCTACGCCCATCGTAACCCAGCCTGCGCCGCTGAGGATCGTTGCGCCGAATAGCTGCCAGGGCGCTGTGGCGACCGCCCAGCCGAAGACGCCAACGGCGAGAGAGATCGCGCCTGCTTTCGTCACCGTCGGGATGCCAAAACGCCGGTAGAGCGCCGGCAGATTGGCCACCACCATTGCGCCAACCAGAAAATGCACCGTGACGGCCGCCGAGATGAGGGCCAGCGGCCAGCCCATCCTCTCGTGGATCGCGTGCAAATAGACTGCCGGGCCGTGGAAGCCCATTCCCAAGCCGAAGATGGCCAGGACGAAAGCCGCGGCAACAACGCGCCAGCCGTAGAACGTATCGTTCCGCCTTTCGTGCATCCGGTTACCGTATTCGGGTGCAGATGGCAGACGTTACGGCTGTCATCGAAGTGTAGGGTCGACGATCATGTCCCGGCGCGATCCCATCCTATCTCCAGCATTCGTTAATGCCTGCCGGGTAATCTGCCCGGGAGTTGGGGTGTTGCGTATGGATATCGTGAGTTTGGTCAGCGGCCTGCTCGCCGCTCAGGCGGGCAAGGTGCAGACGCAGGTCGCCGCCACTATCTTGAAATCGAATCTCGACGCCGAGAAATCGACGGTCCTCACGCTGTTGGGTGCTGCCCAGCAAAGCCCACCCTCGCTTGCCAATGTTGGCGCCGGTGTCGGGGGCAATCTCAACATTTCAGCGTAAAACTCTCTGTCCGTCATTCCGGGGCGACGCGAAGCGGCGAACCCGGAATCTCGAGATTCCGGGTTCGCGCTAAACGCGCGCCCCGGAATGACGAGGTTAGCCGGAAGGTTTCATCGCCGCCGTGATCAGCTTGATGGCGTCGTCGCTGTCCCATTCCGCCGGGCCGGCAATGGTGGCGATCTCGCAGCCTTGGCTGTCGACCAGCACCGAGGTCGGCATCCCCAGCGCCCGGCCTATAGCTTTAAGATCCTGAAAAACCTTGGCTTTCTGATCGCTGAAATAAGCGAGCCTGGTCAGATTGGCCTCTTTCAGAAAATTCTTCGGTTTTTCGGGATCGCGGGTATCGATGTTAATGGCGACCACCTCGAAATTCGGGCCGCCGAGACTGGTTTGCAGGCTTTCCAGCGCTGGCATCTCCTTGCGGCAGGGGACGCACCAGGTGGCCCACAGGTTCACCAGCACCGTGCGTCCGCGCCAGTCGGAGAGTCTTTTGGGCTTGCCGTTGGCGTCCTCGAAGGTGAGAT
>JBGQCE010000358.1:0-4590 GCA_041495185.1 Bradyrhizobium sp. | reverse complement strand
GGCACGCGCAAATCCCTCGGCCATCACCTGCAGCGAGACGGTTTTTCCGGTTCCGGTGGCGCCGGTGACAAGGCCATGGCGATTTGCAAGCCCGAGCGTCAGCCAGGCCGGCGCTTCGCCCTTTCCGATGAAAATCTTCTCATCGGTGTCGGCCGTCTTGTTGTCGGATGTCGCCATCGCATCGCCTCTTCGCGCGCATCAGGGGTTCGGTCGCCTGGCGCCATGATCATACTGCATCTTGCAAGCCGATTGAAACCGGTCAACGCCCCCTTGGGGGATTGGATGCCCGGTTCATCGAGACGAGATCGACCGGCTTCGCGCCCTTCTACCCACCAAAATTGCAACGAAAGTCTTGGACCGCGACAATTCTTCCGCGAATTTGGCGTTCCCTCTTGCATTGCTGCAACACTCGCCGCGCTATCGCGCCTTCGAATGAGGTCATCGCTTGTAATTCGCATCGCAGAAGATCAAGATAATTCACAAGCTGAGGATCCGGTACGTAACCGGTTGAGGACGGGGCAATATGGACGAATTGGTTGGGCAGCTGGCTGCAAAAGCCGGCATCGACAATGTTGTCGCTGAAAAAACCGTCGGCATCATTCTGGGTTTCCTTCGCAATGAGGGGCCTTCCGACAAAGTCCAGGCCTTGATCGACAGGATTCCGGGCGCGGAAGCCGCGATTGCGGCCACAAGCAACAGCGGCGGTCTCGGAAGGTTGATGGGCGGCGGCCTGATGGCGCTCGGCACCAAGCTGATGGGGCTTGGTTTGGGCATGAGCGAGATTCAGAACATTGCTCGTGAACTTTTCAGGTTCGGCCGCGACAAAATCGGAGCGGACCAAATGGGCGAGATCATCGCAGGGACACCCGGCCTCAGTCAGTTCGCCTAAAGCACCTAATTCATATCGAGTACCATGACATATCCAATTTCCGATATTGATGGCCTGCCAGCCTTCGCCGCGTCCAAACTGAAATCGCTGGGCATTCGCACCACGGACGGGCTGCTTGAGGCGGCCCGGACCGTCAAGGGCCGCAAGGCGCTTGCGACGAAGACCGGCATCAGCGAGCAGCAACTGCTCGAATGGGCCAACGTTTCCGACTACATGCGGATTCCCGGCATGGGCAGGGCCAAGGTCGGGCTGGTGCGCGCCGCCGGCGTCACCACGGTTCGGGAGCTTGCGCATCGCAATCCGGCGCGGCTGGCGCAGAACCTGAAAGACGTGAATACCAGACGCAAACTCGTGCGGGTTTTGCCCTCGGAAAAGTCGGTCGAGCAGCTGATTGCGCAGGCCCGCAAGCTTCAGCCGAAAATCACCTATTAGGCCCGCCGGAGGCGGTTCGGGCGGCGCGTTAGCTTCGCGCCCGGCATCTTGACTCCCATACGCGGACCGCGCAAAGCGACCGCATGATCGCCACCACGTCCAGACCCGCCCCGGCCGCCAGCCCGGCAGATCATCCGGTGCTGCCGGCGCTCTTGTCCAGGCCGTATCCAGCCGTGATGGGCGTCCTGAATATTACGCCGGATTCATTTTCCGACGGCGGACAGTTTATCGCGCCGGAGCGCGCGCTGGCGCAGGCCAGGCGCATGATCGCCGAGGGCGCCGACATCATCGACATCGGCGCGGAATCGACCCGGCCCTATGGCGCGCAGCCGGTCTCGACCGACGAAGAGCTGAAACGCCTGCAGCCGATCCTGGCCGAGATCGTTTCTCTCGGTACCCCGGTATCGATCGACAGCATGAAATCGGCCGTCGTCGCCTGGGCGCTCGATGCCGGGGCTACAATCGCCAACGACGTCTGGGGCCTGCAGCGCGATCCCGACATGGCCAGTCTGCTGGCGGCGCGCCATTCGCCTGTGGTCGTCATGCACAACCGTGACCGGGTCGATGCCGACATCGACATCATGAAAGATATTGCAGCCTTCTTTGCCCGCTCGCTCGACATCGCGGCGAAGGCGGGCATTTCGCCTGACAATATCGTGCTCGACCCCGGCATCGGCTTCGGCAAGACCCCCGAGCAGAGCATGACCGCGCTGGCCCGGCTGAATGAGCTTGGGGTATTCGGTCTGCCGCTGCTGGTCGGCGCATCGCGCAAGCGCTTTATCAGCTCGGTGGTGCCGTCGGAGCCGCATCAACGCCTTGGCGGCTCGATTGCGGCGCATATTGTGGCGGCACAGGGCGGGGCGCGGATCATCCGGACCCATGACGTGTCGGAAACCGTACAAGCGCTGCGCGTGGCAGCGGCGATTTGGGACAGACGATGAGCGATACCATCTTCATCACCGGCGTCGTCATCCATGCCCGCCACGGCGTCATGGAACATGAGACCGAGGTCGGGCAGCGCTTCGTGATCGATCTCGAACTGTCGATCGACCTATCGGAATCCTCGCGTACCGATCGCCTCGCCGACACGGTGTCCTATTCCAATGTGGTCGCGACGGCGACGGCGGCGTTCAAAGACGCCAATTATAAACTGCTGGAACGCGCAGCCGGCGCGGTGGCCGACGCCATATTGGCGGCATTTCCGCGCGTCGGCGCCATCAAGGTCACCGTTCACAAGCCGCACGCCCCGATCGCCGCGATCTTTGATGACGTCGGCGTCGTCCTGATGCGCACACGGCATCCGCCGTCTCATGGCTGACGTTCTGATCGCGCTGGGCGGCAATGTCGGCGATGTGCGCGCGACATTCCAAAAGGCGATCGCCAACATCTGCGGCATGACGCAAGGTGCGCTGCTGGCACGGTCGTCGGATTATGCCACGCCGCCCTGGGGTGACGAGCAGCAAGCCCGTTTCATCAATGCCTGTATCGAGATCGAAACCGGCCTCGACCCCCACGCGCTGCTGTTCACCCTGCACAGAATAGAAAAGAAGTTCGGCCGCGACCGGACGAAAGAAACGCGCTGGGGTCCACGCACCCTCGACCTCGATCTGATCGCCTATGACGACGTCACGATCGACAAGCCGGAACTGACGCTGCCCCATCCCCGGCTGTTCGAACGCGCCTTCGTGCTGGTGCCGCTCGCGGAGATCGTACCCGATCGTCTGATCGCGGGTCGCAGCATTGCCGGCGCGCTTGCACAGCTATCGACCCTGGGAATTGAGCGGTTACCCGCCCTCGCCTGACCAAAAACGGTCCCTTTTGGACCAAAAACAACCGTTTGGCTTGGCGGTCGGCACGTGGCAATTTCCGGCCAACAAAAGACCGGCTCGAAGGGAGCGCCCTGCCGAATGACATCTCTAACTGAAGACCTGCGGCTGGCAGCGGATTTCGCGCCGGCGACCTATGACGACTGGCGCAAGCTGGTCGATGGCGTGCTGAAGGGCGCGCCGTTCGAGAAGCTGATCAGCAAGACCTATGACGGCCTGAAGATCGACCCGATCTACCAGCGCGCGCACGGCGCCGCGCCGATTGCCGGGCGGCCTGCGGCCGCGCCCTGGCAGATCATGCAGCGGATCGATCATCCGGATGCGGCGGCCGCCAACGCGCAGGCGCTACATGATCTGGAGAACGGCGCCACCGGACTGACGCTGGTATTCGCCGGCGCCAACGGCGCGTATGGCTTCGGGCTCGAACCATCGGCGGAAGCGGTCGACAAGGTTCTCGACGGCGTCTTCATCGATGCCGGGATATCGATCGAACTTCAGGTCGGCCCGCAGTCGCGGATGGCCGCGATCCACATCGCCGAATATGTGAAGCGCAAGGGCCTCAGCCCCGCGGCCTGCGATATCCGTTTCGGTCTCGACCCGATCGGCGCATGCGCGGTCTGGGGATCCAGCCCCTATTCCTGGCCCGAGATCGTCCCCGCGGTCACCGGCGCGATCAAGGGCCTCGCCGCCATGGGATTCAAGGGCCCGTTCGCGGTTGCCGATGGACGGGTGATCCATGACGCCGGCGGATCGGAAGTGCAGGAGCTGGCGTTCGTGCTGGCCACCGGCATCGCCTATCTGCGCGCGATAGAGAGTGCAGGTGTTGCGCTCGAAGATGCGCAGAAGATGATCTCAGCCCGGCTTGCCGCCGATGCCGATCAGTTCCTGACACTGGCGAAATTCCGCGCGCTGCGACTATTGTGGGCGCGCATCGAACAGGCTTGCGGCCTGACGCCAAAACCGTTGTTCGTTGCCGCCGACACCGCATGGCGGATGCTGACCCAGCGCGACCCCTATGTGAACATGCTGCGGGCGACGATGGCGACCTTCTCCGCAGGGTTAGGGGGCGCCAACAGCATCAATGTGCTGCCGCATACGCTGGCGCTGGGGCTGCCCGATCCATTCGCGCGGCGCGCGGCGCGCAATACGCAACTGGTGCTGCTGGAGGAATCCAATCTCGCCAAGGTGTCCGATCCGGCGGCCGGCTCCGGCGGCATCGAAACCCTGACGCAGCAGCTCTGCGAAGCGGCGTGGCTATTGTTTCAGGAGATCGAGAAAGCCGGCGGCGTGTTTGCTTCCCTCGAGCAAGACCTGATCCAGCGCAAGGTCGCGGCGATGCGCGCGTTACGTGAAACCAATATCGCCAGGCGCAAGGAAGTGCTGACCGGCGCCAGCGAATTTCCAAACCTGCATGAGGCTCATGTCGCGGTGCTGGACACCAAG
>JBGQCE010000357.1:0-4593 GCA_041495185.1 Bradyrhizobium sp. | reverse complement strand
GCGGACGGCGAAGTCGTGTGGTCCTGACGCCTCGACGCCGGCGTCAAGTCCAGCGGAGGCATGTCGGCCCGACCGGGCGCAGGCACGCCATATCCGCTGGATGACGGTGACAAACAAGCCCGATCACCGGGGAGAGCACGAAGGAAACCGTTAAAACCATTGCGTGCGGGAATGCCGGGTGAATCCGGCTGGACCTGCGGTGACTATGCTCGTGTGCTTGTTTCACTTTCGCACGCGAGGCTGCGGGTGCGGCGGGCACCCGGCATTCCCCACGCCCTTTGGGGCGGATGGTTTATGCACAACTCGGGCGCCTCGCGCCGCGAGATCGTGGAATTTTGTCTTGACGTCATTGCGAGGAGCGACTTGTCCGCCGTAGCTCAATGAGCGAAGGCGGAAGCGACGAAGCAATCCAGAACTGTGGTACCCGCGCGATGGATTGCTTCGCTAACGCTCGCAATGACGGCCTTGGTGCCTTGGCTGTTTGAAATTTGAATCGGGACTTTGCACGGACGCCCGAGGGCGTGAAGGCATCGCGGTGTCGTCATCCCTGCGTAACGGCTTCGCCGTTATCGCCGGAGGTGCGAGCCCTCTTGGGCGAGCCTCGAAGGATGACTGACGGTGCGCGCGGCCCATCCTTCGAGACGCCGCGCAAGGGCGCGGCTCCTCAGGATGACGGCTGTATCGGGGAGGTTACGCCCGCACTGCCGTAAGGCCAGGCACGGCCGCGAAGCCGGCCTTGCTGGCGTAGCCGCGCACGATGGCCTCGCGCTGGCTGTAACTAAGCACCTTGTCGATATCGGTGAAACCGTCGGGCGCCAATTGCTCGACCGCGTCGATCACGCCTTCCGGACCGCCGCGGCGGTTCGAGCGCACAATCTCCGCCGTCATCGGCAATCGTTTCTGCTCATACGCCATCAGCGCCTGGCGCGGATGTTCGGAACGTGCCAGCGCATCGGCCAAACAGCGCGCATCGAGAATGGCCTGTGACGCGCCATTCGATCCGACCGGGTACATCGGGTGCGCGGCATCGCCAAGCAGCGTGACGCGGCCAGTCGACCAATAGGGCAAGGGATCGCGGTCGCAGGTCGGATATTCGTAGAATTCGGGCGTCGCCGAAATCAGGTTCGGCACGTCGACATAGGGCACCGAAAACCGCGCCACATGCGGCATCAATTCCTCACGCTTGCCGGGCCGCGACCAGTCCTCGCGGCGGGGCGGCGGCGCATTGCCGTCACCGACTTTCACCAGCACCGCCCAGTTGGTCAGACGGCTCGCCGGGCTCGATCCTTCCGCGATCGGATAGACCACGACCTTGGCGTTCAGGCCGCCTGCGACGATCATCGATCTGCCGGTCAAGAACACCGGCCAGTCGCGCGCGCCGCGCCACAGCATCAGCCCATTCCAGCAGGGCGGCCCTTCCTGAGGAAATAACGTCTCGCGCACCCGCGAATGAATGCCGTCGGCGCCGATCAGGATATCGCCGCGCACGGTCCTGGTGTGGCTGCCTGTGCGATCGAAGAAATAGGCAGTGACGCCGCCTTCGTCCTGGGTGAAGGCCCCTAGCCTGCAGCCGGTGTGGATCGCGTTCTTGCCGAGCCGCTCCTCGACGGCGCGGTGGATCACGCTCTGCAGCCGGCCGCGATGGATCGAGAATTGCGGCACGTCATGGCCGGCATCGATGCCGCGGGCGTCCCGCCAGACTTCCTGACCATGGCGGTTGAGATAGTAAAGCACGTCGGTGCGGATCGCGACGTCGTCGAGCTTTTGCAACAGGCCGAGACCCGCGAGTTCGCGGATCGCATGCGGCAGGGTGTTGATGCCGACGCCGAGCTCGCGGATGGTGTCCGACTGCTCGAACAGTTCGCAACCGATGCCGCGGGCCCGCAGCATCAGCGCGGTGGTGAGGCCCCCGATACCGCCCCCGACGATAATCGCCTTCATCGCCTTAACTCCACTCCATACCGAAACGCTACACGAAGGCCTTAAACTCGCATGAGCAGTCACTCGGCCGCAAGCGGCTTTGTCGCCTCCGCCTTCAGCTCGGCCCGGGTCTTCGGCTTAGCCTTAATTTTCAGATCGTCGAAATCCTGCCGGTCGCGCTCGCTGTTGCGGAAGATCTGCTCCTTGCCCGGCAAATATTGCGGCGGACAGTATACCGCCTCGGCGCCGTACCAGGCCGCAGCCTTCAGCGTGAACGATGGATCGACCAGATGCAGCCGGCCGAGCGCCACCAGATCGGCGCGCCCGGCGGCGAGGATGGTATTGACCTGATCAGCCGTGGTGATGTTGCCGACGCACATGGTTGCGACCCGCGCCTCGTTGCGGACCTGGTCGGAGAAAGGCGTCTGGAACATGCGGCCATAGACCGGTTGGGCGTCGCGCACGGTCTGTCCGGTGGAGACATCCACCAGATCGACGCCGGCCTCGGCAAAGGCGCGCGCGATATCAACGGCATCGTCGCCGGTGATGCCGCCCTCGGCCCAGTCGGTGGCGGAGATACGCACCGACATCGGCTTGTGCGCCGGCCACGCCGCCCGCAACGCCTCGAATACCTCAAGCGGAAAACGCAAGCGGTTGGCGAGCGAGCCGCCATAGGCGTCGGTGCGCTGGTTGGTGAGCGGCGAAATAAAACTCGCGAGCAGGTAGCCGTGGGCGCAATGCAGCTCCAGCATGTCGAAGCCGCAGCGCTCGCCGCGCTCGGCCGCTTGCACGAACGCCGCCTTGACCGCATCCATCGCGGCGCGGTTGATCTCGCGCGGCACCTGGCTGTCGGGAAAGTAAGGAATCGGCGATGCCGATATGACGTCCCAGCCGCCTTCTTTCAACGGACGATCCATGCCGTCCCACATCAGCTTGGTGGCGCCCTTGCGGCCGGCGTGGCCGAGCTGCAGACAAATCTTTGCCGCCGAATTGGCGTGGACGAAATCGACGATGCGGCGCCATGCGGCTTCCTGCTCGTCGTTCCACAACCCGGCACAGCCCGGCGTGATGCGGGCATCGCGGGAAACACAGTTCATTTCGGTAAAGATCAACCCGGCGCCGCCGATGGCGCGCGAACCGTAATGCACCAGATGAAAATCGCCGGGTACGCCTTCCTTGGCCGAATACATGCACATCGGCGACACCACCGCGCGGTTTTCCAGCGTCATCTCGCGCAACCGCAAGGGCTGGAACATCGGCGCCACTGGCTTTTCGACATCGACGTCGAAGCCCCTGGCGCGAACTTGCCGAGCGAACGCCTTGTCGACCTCACTGACAAAATCCGGCGCGCGCAGCGTCAGATTGTCATAGGTGATCGCTTTCGCCCGGGTCATGACCCCGAACGCGAACTGCACCGGGTCAAAATCCCAGAAACGATCGACATGCTCGAACCAGACCAGCGACACGTCAGCCGCGTGCTGGGTTTTCTCGACCTCCTCGCGGCGGCCTTCTTCGTATTGCTGCAGCGCGGCGGCGACCGTCGGCGCACGCTGCATGGCGTCCGCCAGTGCAATCGCGTCTTCCATCGCCAGCTTGGTGCCGGAGCCGATCGAGAAATGCGCGGTCGCCTTGGCATCGCCCAGCAGCACCATATTGTCCTTGACCCAGTGCTTGCTGCGGATCATCGGAAAATTGCGCCACATCGAGCGGTTGGTCAGGAGCTGATGCCCTTCGAGGAACCAGCCGAAAATCTGAGCCATTCGATCGGCGGATTGCTTCTCGTTCAGCCCCTTAAGCCCCGCACGCTCAAAGGTCTTGGGATCGGTCTCGAAGATCCACGTCGAGCGCCCCACTTCGTATTGATAGGCGTGGGCGATAAATGGTCCCCACTCGGTCTCCTGGAAAATAAAGGTGAAAGCGTCGAGCGGCCGGGTCGACCCCATCCATGCGAACATATTGGAACGAACATCAACCTCGGGCTGGAAGTGCTCGATGTATTTGTCGCGGAAGCGGCTGTTGATGCCGTCGGCCAGTACCACCAGTTCGGTATCGGCAAAGCGCGCCTCGTCCTCGATATCGGCCTCGAACAGCAAGGTCACGCCGAGTTCGCGCGCCCGCTCCTGCAGGATCAGGAGCAGCGTGCGGCGCGAGCAGCCGCAGAAGCCGTTGCCACCGACCCGGTGCACGGTGCCGCGAAAGTGCACGGCAATGTCATCCCAGTAAGCGAACTGCTGGGTAATACGGCGATAGCTCGGGGAATCGTATTTTTCGAAATTGTCCAGCGTGGCATCGGAAAACACCACGCCAAAGCCGAAGGTGTCATCGGCGCGGTTGCGCTCGTAGACCGTGATCTCTGCCTCCGGCCGCTGCTTTTTAAGCAGGATCGCGGAATAGAGACCGGCCGGGCCACCGCCGATGATCGCGATCTTCATGAGAGCCTCCGGCGCTGCTATCGGACCATCTAATTATTTTAAACCTAAAACATTTTTCCGGCAAGTCCGCAACGACGCTCAGTTGCCCTGAAATGCCGGCTTCACCTTGTTCGAAAACGCCTCGAAAGCGCGGGAAAAATCCGCTGTCGTCATGCATAGCGCCTGCGCGATCGCCTCGGCCTCGATCGCCTCCTCCACCGACATCGCCCATTCCATCGCCAGCATACGCTTGGTCATGGTG
>JBGQCE010000356.1:0-4593 GCA_041495185.1 Bradyrhizobium sp. | reverse complement strand
GGCGCAGGAAACCGATCGCCTCCAGGTTTTCGCGGCCGCCATGCTTGTTCGGGATCCAGCTCCCGGCGGGCCGGCTGTAATCGAGATACAGCATGGAAGCGACCGCATCGACGCGCAGGCCATCGATGCCATAACGCTCGAGCCAGAACAGCGCGTTCGACACCAGGAAATTGACGACCTCGGTGCGGCCGTAATTGTAGACCAGCGTGCCCCAGTCGAGATGGCGTCCCTGCCGCGGGTTGGCGTGTTCGTAAAACGCAGTGCCGTCGAAATTGCCGAGACCATGCGGATCGTCGGGGAAATGCCCGGGCACCCAGTCCAGCATGACGCCCAGACCTTCGCGGTGACAGGCGTCGACGAGGGCGGAAAAGTCCTCTGGTGTGCCGAACCGGCTGGTCGGTGCGTACAGGCCGGTTGGCTGATAGCCCCATGAGCCGTCGAACGGGTGCTCGTTTACCGGCAAAAACTCAACGTGGGTAAAGCCGAGATCGCGGACATAACGGGGAAGCTGCTCCGCCAGGTCGCGATAGGTCAGCCATTCGTTGTTGCCCTTGCGTCGCCACGAGCCCAGATGGACCTCGTAGATCGACATCGGTGCGCTCAGCGCGTTGACGTTGGCGGGTGCGGGGCGCGGGTGCGGCAGGCTGGTTTCGTCGAGCACAATGGATGCGGTGTTCGGGCGCATTTCCGCGGCAAACGCCAGCGGATCGGATTTCAGCGGCAGATGCTGGCCCTGCGGGCCGACAATATCGAATTTGTAACGATCGCCTGCGGTGGCATGGGGAATGAACAGCTCCCAATAGCCGACGCCGCGCACGCGCATCGGATGGCGCCTTGCATTCCAGAAATTGAAATCGCCGACCACGCTGACCCGCCGCGCATTGGGGGCGAGCACCACGAAGGCCACCCCATTGACGCCGTCGAGCGTGATGGGATGCGCGCCAAGCTTGTCATAGAGCCGCTGATGGGTGCCTTCGCCCAGCAGATACAGATCGAAATCGGTCAGAACAGGCGGAAAGCGATAGGGGTCTTCGAGATCGACGACGGTATCGCCGAAGCGGGCGCGCAACTGGTAGCGGCTGGAGCCGTTCGGCAACGCGCCGGCGAACAGCCCGGCCTCGTGAATGCGCGAAAGCGCCGCCGCTTCGCCATGCTCGTCGATCGCATCGACTTTCGACGCCTCCGGCAGGAACGCGCGCACCACGGTCCTGCCGCCCTCGGTATGCAGGCCGAGATAATGAAAGGGATCGGAGTGGCGGCCTTCGACAATCGCATGGGCCTCCGCGGACAATCTGGTCATGAGGCCTCTTGGCTCGGCGGAGACAATATTCGGAGCATCCCCGTCAGCGGGACGCCCAGCCATTCAGGTCTGTGGGCCAATTCGTATTCGATCTCATCGAGCGCTTTTTCAAGCAAAAAGAAACTCAGTAGCCGTTCGGCGGCAAGCGGATCGGCCGGCCACAGGCGTTGATTTGTCATGGTCTCGCGATAGCCGGCGAGATACGCCGCGGCCGATCGATCGCGCCATTCCCCAAGCGCCGCGCCGAGCTTGCCGTATTCATCGGGCACCACCTTCAGCGCGCGCTCCAGCGCGGCCGTTGCCGAATAGCCGATCGAACGGATCAGGCCCGCGACATCGCGCGCCGCGGGCGCCTTGCGCCGTCGCTCGGTCAACGGCCGGCGGGCCTC
This sequence comes from Bradyrhizobium sp., assembly GCA_041495185.1. Lineage (GTDB taxonomy): Bacteria > Pseudomonadota > Alphaproteobacteria > Rhizobiales > Xanthobacteraceae > Bradyrhizobium. Next base: position 2,904 of record JBGQCE010000356.1, on the reverse strand, counting down.
GCCCTCGAACCCGATGATGAAGATATCGTCCTTGACGATCAATAGCCGGCCGAGATTGAAGTCGCCATGGAGGCGGATGTTCAGGCCGTCGATGTCAGGCGGAAGCAGCGCGCTCAGGCGGTCGTGCAAGCCGTCGCGCTGTGCCAGCACCTGATCGACAAGGAGACGATCGGCTTCCCTTATCGCATCGCGCCGTTGCTTCAATGCGTCGAAGAGGCGTTCAGCCCGGGCGGCCGCATCCTCGACCCAGCGCCGCACGTCCGCGGGCGTTGTCGGTTCAGGCACAAAATCGGCGCATTCGCTGTTGCCAGCGAATGCGAGGTGCATTTCGGCGACGCGTCGCCCCGCTTGCGACATGTAACGCAGATAGGGGAGCTGCTCTTCGCTCTCGCTCGCGTATTCGCTACGCGCCAGCAGGCGCTGCTCGTCGACAAAGCGATCGAGATAGGCCGAAGTCACGTTCCAGCCGTCGCCCTGATTTTCAACGAAGGCATGCACGACCGCGATCGCGCTTCTGTCGTCGCCTTCGACCAGTTCGACGCTGCCGATCATTGCCGGCGCATTGGCAAAGCCCGCCACCTCGGTCAGAAACCGCCCGACCTCGATCTCGGGATGGATGCCGGATTCGAGCTTGCGATAGAGCTTGACCGCATAATCGTTGTCGACCAGCGCCATGCTGGAGGATTGTTCGGTTTCGACGACGCGGATGTGCTGGGGCGGCTTGATCGGCCTGTCTGAAAGCTTGCCGGTCGGCCTGAATTCAAGCCGGGCGTCCTGTTCTTCCACGGTCAAGGCGTTGTTGAGATTGCGCAGCAGCAATCCAATAAAAATCGGATCGGTCGCGACATCCAGCAACGTTCCTTCACGCGCGCCCTGGCGTACCGCCGCGAATGCGCAGGGGTTATAGCGCTCGCGGTCGAAGCGCACCCATTCGATCAGCATCGGCAGGACGTAACGTGCCGTCACGCCGCGCTGGGTCGCTTCGAAAAAGGTGAGCCAGGGGCGGTTGTCGCCGATATCGCAGAACGGGATCGCCGAGGTCAGGGTCGGATGGATCGCCTCCGGCGAACGTTCCGGATACCAGCGGGTTCGTGCCAGATGTTCCGGCAATACATCGCGCTCGAACACGCTGCGGGTGCGGGCCAGCGATACCCATGTCGCGCCCAACGGCACCACGAGGGTCTCGAATTCGGGAACCACTGAAGGAGCAACGTGCTCCGATTTGTCGCGCTCCTGAAGCTGGAACCAGTAGAAGCCATAGGGCGCCAGCGTGATCATGTAGGGCAGTTCACCGATCGCCGGAAAGCGGGTGCGGCCAAGCATTTCCAGCGGAATTCGATCCTTCCAGGCCGAAAGATCGAGTTCGGTGGCCTGCGCCGATCGCGACAGGTTGGCGACGCAGAGGATGACTTCGTCGCGATATTGCCTGACATAAGCGAGTACCGAGCGATTGACCGGGCGGATGAACGTCATGGTGCCGCGGCCGAACGCCAGCGTCGACTTGCGCACCGAGATCAGCCGCTTGGTGGCGCTGAGCAACGACGACAGGCTGCGCGACTGGGCCTCGACGTTGACCGCCTCATAGCCATAGACCGGATCCATGATGGTCGGGGCGTAAAGTCGCGCCGGATCGGCGCGGGAGAAGCCGCCATTGCGGTCCGGCGTCCATTGCATCGGCGTGCGCACGCCGTTGCGGTCGCCGAGATAAATATTGTCGCCCATGCCGATTTCGTCGCCGTAATAGATGATCGGCGTGCCCGGGAACGACAGCAACAACGAGTTCATCAGTTCGATCTTGCGCCGGTCATTGTCCATCAGCGGCGCCAGGCGTCGGCGAATGCCGACATTGATGCGGGCGCGGGGATCGTTGGCGTAGGTCGACCACAGATAATCGCGCTCGACGTCGGTGACCATCTCCAGCGTCAGTTCGTCATGGTTGCGCAGAAACAGCGCCCACTGGCAATTGCCCGGGATGTCCGGCGTCTGCCTCAGGATGTCGGTAATCGGAAAGCGATCTTCCTGGGCGATCGCCATGTAGATCCGCGGCATCAGCGGGAAATGATAGGCCATGTGGCATTCGTCGCCGCGGCCGAAATATTCCTGCACGTCCTCCGGCCATTGATTGGCTTCCGCCAGCAGCACCTTGCCCTTGGCGTAAGCGTCGAGTTCGGCGCGCAGCTTCTGGATGATGGCGTGGGTTTCCGGCAGGTTCTCGTTGTTGGTGCCGTCGCGCTCGCACAGATAAGGAATCGCATCGAGCCGGAAACCGTCGACGCCGGCATCGAGCCAGCGCTTCATGACCTGGATCAGCGCGCTGACCACGCGCGGATTGTCGAAATTGAGATCGGGCTGGTGCGAGAAGAAGCGGTGCCAGTAGAAGGCGCCGGCTTCGGTATCCCAGGTCCAGTTCGACTTCTCGGTGTCGGTGAAGATGATCCTGGTATCAGGATATTTCTGGTCGGTATCGCTCCACACATACCAGTTGCGAGCGCTCGATTTGGGATCGCTGCGGCGGGCGCGCTTGAACCAGTCATGCTGGTCGGAGGTATGATTGATGACGAGTTCGGTGATGACCTTCAAGCCGCGCCGCTTGGCCTCCACAATAAAGCGCCGGAAATCCTTCATGGTCCCAAAGTCTGGATTGATGGCGCCGTAATCGGCGATGTCGTAACCGTCATCGCGGCCGGGCGAGGGATAGAACGGCAGCAGCCACAGCGCGGTGACGCCGAGATCCTGCAGATAGCCGAGCTTTTCGGTCAGGCCTGCGAAATCGCCGATGCCGTCATTGTTGCTGTCGGCAAAGGCTTTGACGTGAAGCTGATAGATGATGGCATCCTTGTACCAGAGCTCGTCACGGTCCAGCGTGGTGACCGGCAGCTCTGATGCATCGATCGACGATAGCAG
>JBGQCE010000355.1:0-4598 GCA_041495185.1 Bradyrhizobium sp. | reverse complement strand
GATCTGCACGACTTCCTCGATCACGAAGGCGAGGCCGAACGTGAACAACAGCTCCGCGACGTGGCCGTTCTTGTGCACGCGGCGCAGGCCGTAGCGCTCGACACCGGCGCCGATCGCGCCGGCCAGTAGCGGCGCAATCAGCAGCGCAGGCCAGAAGCCGAACCATCGGCTGACCTGGAATCCGAAGAATGCGCCGAGCATGTAGAAGCTCGCATGCGCGAAGTTGAGTACGCCCAGCATGCTGAAGATGACGGTCAGGCCGCTCGCCATCAAAAACAGCAGCATGCCGAACAGGACGCCGTTGAGCGTGGATATGACGATCAGTTCAAGCAAGAACCCACGTCTCCGAAGTGAGAGCGGCATTCGCCCCGGAAAGCACCGGGGCGAATGAAACGCGCGATGGAAGGATCAGCTGGGCCGGTCCATTTTGCAGGTGGTCGGCAAGACCGTTTGTGGAGTGTCAATCTTCCCGACGCCTTTCCAGCCCCAACCGGTCTTTTCCTCGTCGAACGGCTCGTTATTCTTGAGCTCGCCGAACGACGCGATGTACATCGGCTGGAAGAACTGATGATCGTCCTTCCGCATGTTGCCTTTGCCGCCGTCGTACACTTCGAACTCCATGCCTTCCAGCGCCGCCGCGACTTTTACCGGATCAAGCGATTTTGCCTTTTCCGCTGCAAGAGCAAACATTCGCATTTCGTTCACGGCGCGCGGATAAAAGTTGGTCGGAACGTCCGAGTACCGCGCCCGCAGCGCCTTCTCAAATGCTTGCGACGGGGCGTTGTCGATGTTGGCGTAGCCCTCGCTGATCTGGAACACCTGGTGGTTCAGGTTGGCCTGCTTGATCGCGGTCGGGCCACCGGCGCCGCCGGCATAATAGGTGTACCAGTTCACCTTCAGACCGGCGTCCGCAGATGCCTTCAAGAGCAGCGCAAAGTCCTGGCCCCAGTTGCCGGTCACGACGGTGTCGGCGCCCGATGCCTTGATCTTGGCGATGTAGGGCGCGAAATCGGTGATCTTAAGCAATGGATGCAGTTCGTCGCCGACGATCTTGATGTCCGGCCGCTTGGCGGCCAACATGGATTTGGCGGTGGATCGAACGGATTCCCCGAACGAGTAATCCTGGTTGATCAGGTAAACGTTTTTGATCGAGGGTACCGCCTTCATGTAATTGGTCAGCGCCTCCATCTTGATGTCGGAGTTCGCATCCCAGCGGAAATGCCAGTAACTGCACTTCGCATTGGTCAGGACCGGATCGACGGCGGCATAGTTGAAGTAGAGAACTTCCTTGCCGGGATTGCGCTCGTTGTATTTGGCAACGAAGTCGGACAGCGCGCCGGCGACCGACGAACCGTTACCCTGGGTGAGATAGCGGACCCCGGCGTCGATCGCCTTCTGCGCCTGGATCAGGCTTTCCTGCGGATTGGTCTTGTTGTCGAGCGGAACGATCTCGACCTTCTTGCCCAGAATGCCGCCCTTGGCGTTCACTTCGTCGGCGAGGAACTGAAATATCTTCAGGCCGACTTCGCCGATGCTGGCGCCGCCACCCGACAACGGGTCGATATAACCGATTTTGAGCGTCTCCTGCGCCATCGCAGCAGTGCCGAACATCGGCAACGCAAAGGCCGCAGCTATCATGAACTTACGCATGTGATTCCTCCCTGAGTTAGCTTTTCTTGGGTGTTGTCGGAGGGTCCGGACGCTGGAATAGCTTAGATTTCAGTGATCCCGCGGCCCTTAAGAGAAACGATTGTGGGCCAACGTTCCGAAACCCGCAAGTCCGCTACCTACGTGCTAGAAGAGGATCTCCCGGGCTTATTTGCTTGGAGGAATAGGGTCATGATAGGGGTTTGGGCCACCCGGCCATTCGCCCATGGGGCGAAGAGTCACGGGCCGGTCCAGCGCAATGTCTGTGGTTTGTCGGCGTTGAACTGCTTTTCGGGCAGTCCCGGCGCTTTGTTGGAGTGAACATGGCGGTTCAGGATTCGAAGCGGCGCGTTGCGCTCCTCACCGGCGTCACCGGGCAGGACGGCGCCTATCTTGCCGAATATCTGCTCGGCCTCGGCTACACCGTGCATGGCGTCAAGCGGCGGTCGTCCTCGTTCAACACTGCGCGCATCGATCATCTCTATGAAGATCCGCACGCCGGCAACGTGCCGTTCCTCTTGCACTATGGCGACATGACGGATTCGACCAACCTGATCCGGCTGATGCAGCAGATCCGGCCGACCGAAATCTATAACCTCGCAGCCCAGAGCCATGTCGGCGTCAGCTTCGAGAGCCCGGAATATACCGCCAATGCCGATGCGATCGGCGTGCTCCGACTATTGGAAGCGATCCGGATTCTCGGCATGGAAAAGGAGACGCGGTTCTACCAGGCGTCTACTTCGGAGCTGTACGGGCTGGTCCAGGAAACTCCGCAGAAGGAAACCACGCCGTTCTATCCGCGCTCGCCCTATGGCGTCGCCAAGCTTTACGGCTACTGGATCACGGTGAATTACCGCGAGGCCTATGGCATGTTTGCCTCCAACGGCATCCTGTTCAACCATGAAAGCCCGATCCGCGGCGAGACCTTCGTGACGCGCAAGATTACCCGCAGCGTCGCCCGCATCGAGACCGGTCTGGAAGACACGCTCTATCTCGGAAACCTCGGCGCAAAGCGCGATTGGGGCCACGCCCGGGATTATGTCGAGGGCATGCACCGGATATTGCAGGCAGATGCGCCCGATGATTTCGTGCTGGCGACCGGCGAGACCCGCTCGGTGCGCGAATTCGTCGAACTGGCATTCGCGGAGGTCGGCCGCAGCATCGAGTGGCGCGGCAAGGGTATCGAGGAAACCGGCGTCGACCGGAAATCCGGCAAGACCGTCGTCCGTATCGATCCGACCTATTTCCGCCCGACCGAAGTCGATGAGTTGATCGGCGACGCCAGCAAGGCGCGCCAGAAGCTCGGCTGGAAGCCGAAGACGAGCTTCGCTCAGCTCGTCAAGGAAATGGTGGCGGGCGATCTTGCGATTGCGAGGCGGGAGGTTGCCAATGGCAGGAATCCCGTTTGAGCTGAAAGGCAAGACGGTCTTCGTTGCCGGGCATCGCGGGATGGTCGGGGCTGCGCTGATGCGCAGGCTCGCGCAGGAAGGTGTCGAGCTGCTGACGGTTGGCCGCCGCGAGGTCGATTTGCGCGATCAGGCTGCCGTGTTCGGCTGGTTCGCAGCGAGGCGCCCGCAAGCCGTGTTTCTGGCGGCCGCGAAGGTCGGCGGCATCGTCGCCAACAACACGCTGCGCGCCGAATTCATCTACGACAATCTGATGATCGCGACCAATGTGATCCACGCCGCGCACGTCAACGGCGCCGAGAAGCTGATGTTTCTCGGCTCATCCTGCATCTATCCCAAACTCGCGCCGCAGCCGCTGCGCGAGGATTCCATGTTGACGGGACCGCTCGAGCCGACCAACGAGCCCTATGCGATCGCCAAGATCGCCGGCATCAAGATGGTCGAAGCCTATCGCAGCCAGTATGGCGCCGACTTCATCAATGTGATGCCGACCAATCTGTACGGGCCCGGCGACAATTATCATCCTGAATACAGCCATGTGGTTGCTGCGCTGATCCGCCGGTTTCATGAGGCGAAATCATCCGGCGTCTCCAATGTGGTGGTCTGGGGCACCGGCACGCCGCGCCGCGAATTCCTCTATGTCGACGATATGGCGGACGCCTGCGTTCATCTGATGAAGAATTATTCGGGCAGCGAGCTGGTCAACATCGGCACCGGCGAGGACATCACGATCGCCGAATTCGCGCGCGTGGTTGCCGCCACCGTTGGATATACCGGCGGGATCAGCTTCGACCCCTCGCGGCCCGACGGCACGCCGCGCAAACTGCTCGATGTCAGCCGCCTTGCCAAACTGGGCTGGCGCGCGCGCACCTCGCTCGAGGACGGCATTCGACTGGCCTATCGGGCCTACCTGAGCGAATCGAAGCAGGCGGCTGAATAGTCACTCGGCCGCCAGCGCGGCCTTGCTCTTCTTCGATGTCGCGACATTGCCGATGATGCCGTCGTCGCGCAGTTTTTCGATTTCCCGTTTCGTGAGCCCGAGCAGATCGCGCAGGATTTCCTCGTTATGCTGGCCGAGCGTCGGCGCGAGATGTTCGATCGCGTAAGGCAACTCGGTGTCGCCCTCGCGATAGGCGACCGACGGCAACAGATGCGGTCCCATGAAGGGGCGATCCACCGGTTGCCAATGGCCGACCTTCATCAGATGCGGATCGCCGGGCAGGTCCATCGGCAGCCGCGCGACGCCTGCGGCAATTCCTGCCGCCTGCAGCGTCACCATCACGAGTTCCGGCCGCACCGTCGAGGTCCAGTGCCGGATCGCGACCTCGATGCGGTCTTCGTCCTTGCGTCGCCCCTCGGCTGATACGAGCGAGGGATCGGCGGCGAGGTCAGGGCGATGCATGATGTGACAGAGCGATTGCCACTCAGCGTCGCTTCGCACCGCAAGCGTGATCCACTGGTCCTCACCGATGCAGGGAAAGCAACCGTTCGGCACGTGGACCGGATGACGGTTGCCGATCCGGGGTCCCGACTTGCCGATTGAGG
>JBGQCE010000354.1:0-4598 GCA_041495185.1 Bradyrhizobium sp. | reverse complement strand
GTTTATCGATCGCTATTTTTGGTTCGTGCGGGTAGCTGGTGTGGCACTCTCGGGGATGGTCATCCTTGCCTATAGCCAATTCGCCAAAGGGCGTCGCGCACTCTAACTTGGCGTGCGACTTGACGCATGCACGCAAGACGCGCGCGTCTTGCTGCAGACCAGGCTGGTGGCTACGGCACTGACGCTTGCGGGCTCCATAGGGAGCGAGGCGATTGCCAAAGACCACTCTCGTCGTAGGGTCCACGGCAGGCGACGCGTGGCTTCGTCGAAACCAGCATGGTATTGAGTGCAGCATCATAGCGCCACGGTGAATGAATAGTGCCCATCTTCATCGGCCGTGGCGCGCCACTTACGCCAAAGCACGATACGGTTCACGTGAGGGGTCGTTTCTGCGCTGCCGTTCGATAATCAGGCCGCCTCCGGGACGTAGTGCAGGACCAGCAGGTCCGCCCGCGGGCAGGGCGCGACCGCGTAGGCGCGACCTTGATCGTCGCTGAACTCCACGAGCAAAGTCTTGCCGTCAAGCAGCTCGACGATGGTGCCGACCTGCCCGCGCGCAAGTTGCTGCTCGGGAAGGTCCGTCAGCAATGCCACCACGTCCAGAACGGACGGCCTTTCGTTCTTTGCGTCTTTTTTCGCCTTCATCATAGCACCCAACAGGTAACGAACCTCGGCACGCTCTCGCCGGTTCGCACGATCCAGATCGTTCTTACCACAACACTCGTTCCTTGTCGCCTGATGGTCGCATCGAAGCGCCAATGCGTCCCCCAGGGGTCGACCGCAATCGGCGAGGCCTCGCTGGAACGTGCGGCTTCAAGTAAAACGTCTCGCGCCACGCTGCGTCGCTGCGATGGAGATCGAGGGCCTCGCGGAATACCCGAGCCTTGTGCCGACCGCGCGGGTGCGACGGGCTAAGGCAATAGTCCTCAATCTTGCGGATATCGAGGATAGCCTCATCGCCGTGCGGCAGACGCGTCGTCATGCCGGTGCCCGGACTTCATGATTGGTAGCATTCAGCGAATACATGAATGGGTCCTATAGCGATGAGCCGTACCGTCCTCATACACGGCCGGGAACCGGATCGAGCGTTGCGAACCGGAGAATGATAGCGAATGTTGGGATATCGAATCGACGTTCCGGCGAGCCAATTATAGCGCCACGGCGAAGCAATAGTGCCCATCTTCATCGACTTTGGGCGCGCCATTTTGCCAAGACGTCGGAATAAACCCGGATATCGAGCGAAAGTTTGCGCCAACTCGCGATCAGGGCGGCTACATTTTTCTCTACGTCTAACCAATGCTCCAGCGCCCACATTTCCGAATCTATCATCACAACATGTTCTTCCGAAAAAATATTGCGTGCACTTGGATTCATCTGATTTTCCGTAACACCTCGCGAGGCGCACCAAGCGGTCACCATCATATCTGACAAGGTAGAAGTTCGATGCGGTCCTGCTCGGATCGTAGTCCAACGGCCATGTAAATATGAACTGCTCGTGATCGAAAAGGTGTTCCAGCCGTTTCATCTGATATCGATTGTCGTTCCAAAATTTGATGTCGTCAAAATAATCCATCCCCTCGCTCGAAGGCCGCACCGATACATATGCGGACTCTCGCCATAGCTGTCGGTCTTGTTCGTCGAACGGGTCCAAAGAAACGACGAAGGCGAACCCGCCGCGTTTCCCTTCATTCGCTAGCTCCTCATTGATCCAATGGAATAAACCCTCGTTTTCCATTCATTGATTGCCTCGTTTCAGCGAAGAGATGCTGCAATGTCGGCGATCGACCTGAACAGGACGAGCGGATCGTCCTTTGAGGGAATGAAACCGCGCCGCCCCCAGAACGCAGCAGCCCCGACGTCAACCGCGTTGACAATCAGCGCGCGACCTCCGATGAGGTCCGCGGCCGTGACACAGCGTTGCAGAGCGTGTTTGAGCAGGCCCGTGCCAATTCCCTTGCCAATCCAATTCTGATCGGTCGCAAGCTGCCCGAGCAACAGGCAGGGGACGGGGTCGGGCGGCTGGCCGGTCCGGATAGACCGCGGCAGTATTGACGGCACGATTGCCGTTGGCGCGAGACCGTAATAACCGATCACTCGATTGGCTTCATGGACGACAAGAACGACCGTAAAGCCCTTCTCCTGGTTGGAGAGGGCTCGCGTTTTGAGCCAGCGATCGAGAGACGGCTTGCCGCAGGAGAACTCGGCGAGATCATGGGCCGCCGTCAGCAACTCGGGGCCGGAGATCGCCAAACCTCAGTTCCCGGCCTTTGAACCGGCTCTTTGCTTTGACGCGTTTTTTCCATGCGAACCGGTACGCACTTCGCTGGAAACCGCTTTGGTCTCCCATGGCGCCGAACGCCGGAAGATTTCAACCATCTCGGGGACTGCGGTGGCCGGTCCGGACAATGCCGTCATGAAGGCCTTGAATCCGGCCGGACTCATCCGAACCGGCATCGTCTCCATCAGCACATCCTCGGCCGCACGTACTGCCGCGTCGCGCACGAAGTCCGTGCGTGAGCGGCCGCGGAGCGTTGCCGCTCGATCGATGATAGCAATGTCAGCTTCGGGCAGCCGCATCGAAAGCGGGTGCTCCTTGCCTCCAACGGCCCGGGACATGAGGAACCTCCATGGCAACGAATATAGAATTTTGTAGCGCATTTTGCAATACGGTCACCATGGGTGCCGACTGCCAACCCAACTACCTTACAATCCGAAATGGATTAGAGGGCCGCGGGAAGACTTTTCCGGATCATGCTCTAGCTAACGCTTCCTTCCTCCATGACTTGCACCTCGACAAAGCCGATTTGCTCAAGGTCAAAACGATAGTTTGCGTCTTCCACCGGAAATACGGTTTTCATGACGCTTCCGGTCATCACAACCTGACCGGCTTTCAGCCCCACGCCCCGCGAAGCCAGCTGCGTGGCCAGCCATGCGACCGAATTGAAGGGATGCCCGAGGATGTCGCGTCCGTGCCCTTCGCCGATCGCAACACGGTCCTTCGTTGCACGCCCCAGCACGCTCTCGAGATCAGGCCACGTCGTTGCAAATTCCGACAGGACGATGCCGCCGTTCCAGGAATTGTCCGCAACTAGCGAAAGAACATCGAGATTGGCATAATCAGCGCTTCGATCGTCGACGAGTTCGATGGCAGCGCAAACGCCGTCGATGTGAGGCCGGATCATCTCGGCGGTACACGGCGTGCGCGTGACCGGGACGTCCGATTTGATGCGGACGGCGATTTCAAATTCCAGGCCCAGTCGCCCGAAATCTGAACGCCGGACGCTCGCTCCCGATCGATACGCGCGCCTTGCGAGCACGACGCCTGCGATGGGATGGTCAATTCCGCAAAACGCCTGCATCGTGGCCGATGTCAGCCCGACCTTATAGCCCACGTCGCCGCCGTGCTCCCTGCGGAGAAGCGCCACGTATTTCTCCTGGATATCGTAGGCGTCCGGGATCGCAGCCGGCGCGTCCGGCGGACCAAGCGGCTTGAATCGCAGGTTGGCCTTGTGTTCAGCGACTAGCTGCTCGGCCGCGCGCCGGGCCGCGATATGCTCCATGGACCCTCTCCCGTTTTCGCAATCTTAACGTGCCATGTCTTAACGCGCCTTGTATCTTGCACGATCCATGGGGTCCAGTTCAGTTCATTCCACCTTCACGTTGGTTGAGGCTTTGATTTTCGTCTTGGCGCCGTCCGTTCTCTCTTCGCCGCAACGCGGCGCGCCGCCGCCAGCGCTGCTCGCGCCCAAGTGACAAGCTCATCGGGTTCGTCGAACAGCCGCTCCGGCACGCGCCAAAAGGAGAGGTCTATGGTGGAGCCCTTCTTCTCGTAGTTGAGAGGCGGAAAGGACTCGGCTTCCTTGAACGTCACCCGGTTGTGGTCATCAACTCGGAAATAGAGCGTGTCCTCCGTCACCATCCCAAGCATCACCCCGTCGCAGAACACACCGGTCTTGCCGAACATACGCCGCATCGTGACGCGGCCAAGCGGTGCGAGCTGCTCGCGCAGGAACTCAGCAAAGCTGTCGCTTGCAACCATCCCCATCCTTAGTCCTGGCCCGGCGGCCGCAGCTCTGCCCTGCGGGTTCCGGATCAGATCGGAAATGATGTTCGTGTCCAGCATCTAGCCGATCAAAGCACGTTCTCCGACGCCGGCACCGGATCGTCGATCTCGGGAAAATCCTCCCCCAGCGGCTTCATCGACTTGAGCACGGCGACAAGTCCGCGCATGCGCACCGGCTCGATCACCAAACGGTCGCCGTCACGGTGCATGATCGCTTTATCGCCCGGCAGCTCGAACTCCACGGGAATACGAACCGCCTGGTTGCGGCCGTTGCGAAATAGTCTGACGTGCCGCCGCTTGGGCATGAGCTACCTCCAGGCATATGCACAAACATATGCCGCAATACACTCGATGACGAGAGCGACTCCGTCGGTTCCTGCGGGTGATTTGCCCGACGGGCAAATCAGTCGTTTGCCTGTCCAGCCCCGCTTGAAAAAATATTCCGCTTCTCCGCCGACCCAAATCAAATCTAGAACTCCGCCATCCCGTCCCGATAGAGGGGCGTTTCGCGATCGTCACGAACGTTGGGTGCGGG
>JBGQCE010000353.1:0-4642 GCA_041495185.1 Bradyrhizobium sp. | reverse complement strand
CTTCGGTGTCGTTGTAATGCGCGATCAGGCCGCACACGGGAACGCGCGCGAAGGTGTTGAGCAGCGGAAACACCGCCTCGAACACCGCGCCGCCGACATTCTCGAAATAGACGTCGATGCCTTTCGGGCAGGCTTCCTTCAATTTCACCGCGAGATTGGGATCGCGGTGATCGAGGCAATCATCGAAGCCGAGTTCGCGTTTGACATAATCGCATTTGTCCTTGCCGCCGGCGATACCGACGGCGCGCGCGCCCTTGATCCTGGCGATCTGGCCGACCGCGGAGCCGACCGCGCCGGATGCCGCCGCAACCACCACGGTCTCGCCTGCCTGCGGCTTGCCGATATCCAGGAGTCCCGTATAGGCGGTCATGCCGGGCATGCCGAGCACGCCCACCGCCGTCGAGACCGGTGCGAGCTTCGGATCGATCTTGTTAAGTCCCTTGCCATCCGAGAGCGCATGCGTTTGCCAGCCGGCGCGTGAGAGAACGATGTCGCCCCTGGCAAAGCCCGGATTGTTCGAAGCGACCACCTCGGACACGGTGCCGCCCTCCATCACGCCACCGATCGGCACCGGCGCCACATAGGACGGGCCATCGTTCATGCGCCCGCGCATATAGGGATCGAGCGACAGCCAGATCGTGCGCAGCAGCACCTGGCCCTCGGCCGGTGTCGGTATCGCGCAATCCTCGACACGGAAATCGGACGCCTTGGGCTCGCCTACGGGGCGAGAGACCAGAACAACGCGTCTTGCAGATTGCGCCATGGTTGTTTCCTCCATTTTTGTTTTCGTCATTGCGAGGAGCGAAGCGACGAAGCAATCCAGTCGTTTTCTTTTCGTGACAGAACTGGATTGCTTCGTTGCACTCGCAATGACGGTTTCGATTTAGGCTGTGACCTTCGCCAGCGCCGCGTCGAATGCCGCGGCCGCGCTCGGCAGATCCTTGAACGCGAGCCCGCTATCGGCCGACTGCTTCTGCGCTTCCGTCGCGGTGGGGCGAATCTCGGCCACGGGCTTTGCACCCTGGAGCAAGGCCTTCGGCGCGATCACGTGAAACTCATGGGCCTCGATCGGCTGATCCTTCAAAAGGAAAACCCCTAGCGAGACGACGTCCTTGCCGCGCCGATATGAAATATAGCGATCGACAGCGACTGAGCCGTCGCGCTGCATGCCGCCAAGCTTTGCATAACCCTTGTTGTCCAGAAGTTTGTGCGACCGAAATCCCTTCACATCAGCCGACTTTGCTTTCGCGGTCTCTTCGGACAGATCGTACTTCGCCGCCATCTCCTTGCCGACAGCGGCGAGCTGGGCGGACATGTCGTGTTCGAATTCCTTCAATTCGGTGCGCGGCTTCGGCGCCTTGCGCGGCTTTGCGGCATCCCGCTTTTCCATCTCGGCCTTGCATTGCGCGATGACGCTGGCGACGGATTTGCGCTCCGCATTGACAAGCAGATTCTTCAGATCCTGATCCGAAAGCGCGGCAATCCTGTCGTCAGACCAATCAACCATAATGACCAACTTCTCTTCCCGAATGGTGTGGATGCGAATTTTTCGTAACCGCGGCGCAATTGCGAGCGCGGATTGTCGGCGCAGCGATCCCTCGTTCAGACAGTACCGCGTTTCGCTCGGCTTGTGGGGGCAATTTCGGCTAGAGCTTGATCGGTTCTGATCGAAAAAGAACCGACCAAGCTCTAATCTTTTGTTTTGACGCGTTTTCTTTACGCGAACCGGAATCCACTTCGCTCGAAAACGCTCTGGGGAACTACACCCCGCCCGGGTAATTCGGGCTCTCGCGCGTGATGGTGACGTCGTGGACATGGCTTTCGCGCAGACCCGCGCCGGTGATGCGCACGAATTGCGCCTTCTCGTGGAACTCGGCAAGGTTGCGCGCGCCGACATATCCCATCGCGGCACGCAGGCCGCCGGCAAGCTGATGCATGACGTTGCCGACCGGGCCCTTGTAGGGCACCTGACCCTCGATGCCCTCGGGCACCAGTTTCAGCGTGTCCTTGATATCCTGCTGGAAGTAACGGTCGGCAGAACCGCGCGCCATCGCCCCCACCGAGCCCATCCCGCGATAGGCCTTGTAGGAGCGGCCCTGCCACAGAAACACTTCGCCCGGCGTCTCGTCGGTGCCGGCCAGCAAGGAGCCGACCATCGCGATGTCGGCGCCGGCGGCGAGCGCCTTGGCGAGATCGCCGGAATATTTGATGCCGCCATCGGCAATCACGGGGATGTTGGCTTTCTTCGCGGCTTCGACCGCATCCATGATCGCGGTCAGTTGCGGCACGCCAACGCCGGCAACGATGCGCGTGGTGCAGATCGAACCCGGACCGATGCCGACCTTGATTGCGTCAGCACCGGCATCGATCAGCGCCTGCGCACCTTCTTGCGTGGCAATATTTCCGGCGATCACCTGCACGGCATTGGACAGCCGCTTGATACGGTTGACCGCCTTCAGCACATGCGAGGAATGGCCGTGCGCGGTATCCACCACGATCAGATCGACGCCGGCATCGATCAACCGCTCGGTGCGCTCATGACCGCCCTCGCCGACGGTGGTCGCGGCTGCGACGCGCAAGCGCCCTTGCGCATCCTTGCAGGCCAGCGGGTGCGCGACCGCCTTTTCCATGTCTTTCACGGTGATCAAGCCGACGCAGCGGTACTGATCGTCGACCACGAGCAATTTCTCGATACGGTGCTTGTGCAGCATCCGTTTCGCCTCGTCCTGGCTGACGCCTTCGCGCACCGTGACGAGATTTTCGTGCGTCATCAGTTCGGAAATTCTCTGGCGCGGGTCTGTCGCAAAACGCACGTCGCGGTTGGTGAGAATGCCGACCAGTTTGCCCGGCACGCCCTTGGCCGCGCCGGTGACCACGGGAATTCCTGAGAAACCGTGATCGCTCATCAGCGCAAGCGCGTCCGACAGCATCGCGTCGGGGCCAATGGTCAAGGGATTGACCACCATTCCGGATTCATACTTCTTGACCTGCCGCACCTGGGCTGCCTGACCATCGACGTCAAAGTTGCGGTGGATGACGCCGACGCCGCCTGCCTGCGCCATGGCGATCGCCATGCGCGCTTCGGTGACGGTATCCATTGCGGATGCAATAATCGGAATGTTGAGCGGGATGGCGCGGGTGACGTGAGAGCGGATATCCGCCTCGGAGGGGAGGATATCCGAGAGTCCGGGTTTCAGAAGCACGTCGTCGAACGTATAGGCTTCGCGTATCCCCTGAAGTCCCTGCACCAGCGCCATTACCAACTCCATTCGGCGGCTCGTTTGCCGCGATACGACCTCGGGATGAACGGGACCCTCGGCGACACTTGGCATCGCCGTCGAATCAAAGCCCATCGGTAGGGTTGGCGGTGGTCGATAGCATGGCGGCGGGCCGAATCAAAGGGCTTGCCAGCCATGCACAGGCTTTTCGCCACTGATGCCGGCTTCTGGCGCGTCAGCGCGGATAACCCGGTTTCCGCTGCGTCAGCGCGGATAACCCGGTTTCCGCTGCGTCAGCGCGGATAACCTGGCGGCGGGCCGTGCTGGCGGATCGCCTCCACGACCTCCCGATGCCTGCGGTCTTCCCGTTTCATATGAACGGCGATCAGCGCATGCGCCGACGGCACCAGCAGCAGGATGTGAAAAATTAGCCCGAAAACCACGCAAAAGACGATCAGGACCAGGTTGAAAATCGCCGAAAAAGGCTGCCCGTTCAGGAGCAGCCCGAGCGGCGGCACTAGCGCAGCGAGGACATAGATCATCGCAAGATCTCCGGCGGCGGCGTCATGCAGCACTTAGGTGGCATTCCAATCTGTGCAATAGCCGAGCCAGCCGGCGCCGCGATCAAAACGCAGGCGGCGTCTCAGTGACACTGCCAAAACGCGGGTAAAGTCGTGAGTCGTCTGATCTTATTCGATCAGCAGGTCCATCGGCACGCCCAGCGCGCGGGCGAATTTCTTCTGCAATTCGGCGGGCCCTTTGCGTTTGCCAGTTTCGATCTCGGACAAGTAGTTCTGACTGATGCCTACAGCTACGGCCAGCTCACCCTGAATCATGTCGCGCCATTCGCGGATGACGCGCACTGCGTTGTCGCCATTTGCGAGGCGATCGGCGACGGCTTTTGGCAGCACGACTTCACGGCCCTCCTTGAGGGCGCGCGTGGAATTACGGACGATCCGGCTCGCAGCGACATCTTCCCGCCCCTCGGCGGCGAGGGCGACCAGCCGGTCATATTCGATGCGCGGCAATACGGCGAGATCGCCACCACCGGGAGAGCGGATGAACTGGACATTGCCTTTTACGGTGCCGGTTTTGGCCATGGTGTCCTCTCAGTCGTAAATATCGCGGCGGTGTCCGACCGCGTGAATTGTGATGGTGTTGGCTGTGATCGTGAACAACACGCGCCAGTCACCGGCGCGCAACCGCATCCCGGCTACGCCCTTGAGCGCCTTCACATCGCCGACGCCGGTTTCCGCAAACGCCGTCAATTTAATGTCGATCTGGGCGCGCGTAGTAGCGGTAAGTTTGCGCCATTGGCGGACAGCGCCGGAAGTAAATGCGATCTCTTTCACAGCTAAAAATCGCATAATGCGATCAGATAATCAAGCAATAAATCGCATAATGCGATATATTGACAAAGCGGT
>JBGQCE010000352.1:0-4647 GCA_041495185.1 Bradyrhizobium sp. | reverse complement strand
TCGTGTTCGCCCTGCTGGCCGCTGGTGAAGCAGGCCCACGATTTCAACGCCCATCGCTTCGCTGCCACACGTCGAACGCATGGCGCCATGGCTCTTCTTCCGCAGCGATTGCAACAATAATCCTCCCACATGCGCCGTTGCCGCCTTGACTGCGCCGTCAGGGCGCAGCGGCCTGTTCGGCCGAGCAAGCATAAAGTGACCGCACCATTTCAGCGCGCCGTGGCAGCGTCAATTGGAAAATGGAGCCTTGGCGCGAGGTCGGACGGCTGCGTGCGTTGACAATGTCGCGCCCGGAAATCTTAGCCGCCGGTGACGCTCATATGGCGGCTGACGCTCGGGCGGTTGTGCCTGCGATCGATGATGAAGTCGTGGCCCTTCGGTTTCAGGCCGATGGCGCGGTCGATCGCAGCAGCGAGGAGGTCGTCGTCGGCGGAGGCCCGAAGCGGTTTGCGCAAATCGGAGGCATCCTCGTGGCCGAGGCAGGTATGCAGCGTCCCGGTACAGGTGATCCGGACCCGATTGCAGGACTCGCAGAAATTATGGGTCATCGGCGTGATGAAGCCGAGCTTGCCGCCGGTCTCGCTGACGCTGACATAGCGCGCGGGCCCGCCGGTATTATCGTCGAGGTCGCTCAACGTATATTGTTTGGCCAGGCGCGCCCGAAGCAGGGACAGCGGAACGTACTGGTCGATGCGGCCTTCGCCGATGTCGCCCATCGGCATGACCTCGATCAGCGTCAGCGCCATGCCCTTGCCGTGCGCCCATTGCATCAGCGAGGGGATTTCATCCTCGTTCAGATTCTTCAGCGCAACCGCATTGATCTTGACGGCGAGCCCCGCCGATCGCGCGGCCTCGATGCCGGCCAGAACCTTGTCGAGATCGCCCCAGCGGGTGATGGCCCGGAATTTCGCGGCATCCAGCGTGTCCAGCGAGACGTTGATGCGGCGAACCCCGCAGTCCCGCAATTCATCGGCAAAGCGTGCCAGTTGCGAGCCATTGGTCGTCAGCGTCAGTTCATTGAGAGCCCCGGTGCCGAGATGGCGCGAGAGCGAGCGTACCAGCGACATCACATTGCGCCGGACCAGCGGTTCGCCGCCGGTCAACCGCAACTTCCGCACGCCCTTGGCGATGAATGCCGAACAAAGCCGGTCGAGCTCCTCAAGCGTGAGCAGATCGGCTTTGGGCAGAAACGTCATGTCCTCGGACATGCAGTAAAAGCAGCGCAGATCGCAGCGATCGGTGACCGATACCCGCAAATAGCTGATGGTCCGGCCAAACGGGTCGGTCATGGGACTGGTCAGCTGGTCGGGAAGACTCAACGCGGGTCCGGTCATTCGATACGCCTTGTCGCAGCGGCAGCCGCCATGAGGTATGGCGCAGGTTTCCGCGGTCGCAATCTACGCATGATGCGATCCGCGCACAATCCGCAACCGGTCGGGTGCGGTGCAGGCGATCAGCGGGTGGGCGGTGGCGGGGGCGGTTGCGCCGGATCGGGGAAGGGCGATCCCGCAGCGGGCGCCGCGGCAGTTCCCTTGGGCTTTTTCGGCTTTTTCGGCTTCAGCATTTTCTGGGGCGCCCGCGGCGGCGGGCCCGCCGGCTGAAGTTCCGCGACCACCGGATTGGGATCGATCGTTGTCGACGCAGGCGTGGAGAAATCGCCGGGGATACGGATGACCTGTACCGGGACGGTGGCCGGCTGGAACTTGTTGAGCGTGTAAGTGACCGAGAAACCGGCATCGGGGGCGGGCACCGCGACCGAGCATGGGGTCTTGCAACCCGGCCCCAGGGAGGTGCGGGCATCGGCGCCTGGAGGCACCGAGTCGAGCTGGACCTGCAGGGCTGGCGGGGTCGGCTTGAGGGAGTCCCAGGAAAACGAGGAGCAGCCGGCCAGGCTAGCTCCCGCTACGGCAATCACGATGACACGACGCATGATCCGTCACTCTACTGCGGCCAACGGCCACAATCCCCGCATCGACCATAGGAGCGTCAGAACAGAGGTGCAACCGGGCGGGCCATCATCGTTAATTGATGGTTAACCCCGGGACATAATATAATAAAATCAGTGTCTTAAGTAGTGTCCCGCTGCAACATCAGGCTTTGTACCGCCGCCGGCAGCTCGCGCATATGATTGATCAGCCGATCGGGTTTGAGATCGGCGATCGGAACATCGGTGTATCCAAATTCGACGCCGATCACGGGAATGCCGGCGCGGCGTGCCACGCCGATATCCGGACCGGCATCGCCTACCATGATCGTGGAGGACAGCTTTCCACCCGCGCGCGCGATCGTCTCCCGCAATATCGCGGGGTCGGGCTTCGAAATGCCGAAAGTGTCCGCGCCGCAAATTGCAGAAAACCGCGAACTCAATCCCAGCCGGTCGAGCAGGAGCTTCGACAACCACTCCAGCTTGTTGGTGCAGACTGCAAAGCGATATCCGATCGCGCCGAGATCATCGAGCGCGCCTTCCAGGCCTTCGAACGGGCGCGAAGCATCGGCGATATGGGCGGCATAGTAATCGATGAAGTCGCCGGTCAACCGGGTGATGTCCTCGACACCAAGGGAACGGCCCTCCAGTTCCAGGCCGCGCTCGATCAGCTTGCGCGCCCCCGCGCCGATCATATTGCGCGCCGAATGCAGGGGAACGGGGGATAGACCCTCGCGGTCGAGCACATAGTTGAGCGCGTTGATCAGGTCGGGCGCCGTATCCACGAGCGTGCCGTCGAGATCGAATACAACAGTGCGGGCAGAGATCATCGAGATTGGCTATCGGTCCTCATGCAATCGTGCAAGTAGTGGCATAGGGCCGGAAAGTCATCAATTGCGGGCAAGGCAGCCTTTTCAGGCCAGTGTATAGCGCTGTTCCTGCCCGTAAAACGACGCTAGATATGCCCCCGCCGGGTATCGCGGGTCGCATGCCGGCGGCGGCTATTGGGGCTTCGTTTAAACGTGAATATGGACGAATTGAAACGACAGGCGGCGGCGCGAGCGCTCGAACATGTGCGCGACGGCATGAAGCTTGGCCTTGGCACCGGTTCGACGGCGAAGCATTTTGTCGAGCTTCTCGGCGAGCGGGTTCGCGCCGGGCTCAATGTCATTGGCGTGCCGACATCGGAAGCGACCCGGGTCGATGCGGTGCGATGCGGCATTGCATTGACCACGCTCGATGACATCGATCGGCTCGATCTGACGGTCGACGGCGCCGACGAGATCGATCCGGCTCTCAACGTGATCAAGGGCGGCGGCGGCGCATTGCTGCGCGAAAAGATCGTTGCCGCGGCGTCTGATCGCATGATCGTGATCGCCGACGACTCCAAATGGGTCGAAGTGCTCGGCCGCTTTCCGTTACCGATAGAGGTCATTCCGTTCGGCCTTGCGGCGACGCAACGCGCCATCGGCTGGGCGTTTGCGGAAGCCGGTGTTTCCGGGCACATAGCGGTCCGAAGAGGCAGGGATGGCCATGTTTTTGTCACCGATAGCGGCCACTGGATTGTCGATGCCTTTCTGGGGCAAATACCCGATGCCGCGCGCCTTGCGGGATTGCTCAGCGTGATCCCGGGCGTCGTCGAGCACGGGCTGTTTGTCGGCCTCGTAAGTGTGGCGATGCTGGCAGGCCCCGACGGAATTTGCATTGTTGAACGGCCATGAGGCCGCAATCTGGGAGAATCGGAATGAAGAGTTTTTCGAGAATCTTGTCGGCCGCGGGCCTTGCGCTTGGACTGGCTCTGACCGGCGTTCCGGCCGGGGCGCAACAGCCGGCGGCAAAGCAGGCGCCGCCGCTCAAGCAGGCTTCGCCGGCCGCGATCGCCGCGGCCAAGGAAATTCTGACCATGAAGAACGCGAGTGCGATGTATGCGAATGCCGTTCCCAATATCGTCCAGCAGACCAAGGATGTGCTGTTGCAGGCCAACCTCAACTATCAAAAGGATCTCAACGAGGTTGCGGTGATCGTCGCCAGGAGCCTTGCAGGCCGCGAGAAGGAAATCGGCGAGGGCATGGCGAAGGTCTACGCCAACGAATTCTCCGAGCAGGAGTTGAAGGACCTGGTCGCATTCTACAAGTCACCGCTCGGACAGAAGTTGCTCTCGTCGGAGCCGAAGGCCATTCAATTCAGCATGTCCTATATGAACCAGTGGGCGCAGAGCTTTGCCGAAACAGTCAATGGCGAATTCCGCGCCGAGATGCGCAAACGCGGCAAGCAAATCTGATACCATAGCGTTTTCGAGCGAAGTGGAATCCGGTTCGCGTGAAGAAAACGCGTCAACAAAAATAGGAATAGCGTTTTCAAGCGAAGTGGAATCCGGTTCGCGTGAAGAAAACGCGTCAACAAAAATAGGAATTGATTTCGTCCGGGGCTTAAGATGGCTGAGTTCGACGTCGATCTGTTCGTCATAGGAGGAGGTTCGGGCGGGGTTCGCGCCGCCCGGATCGCCGCCGGCCACGGCGCGCGCGTGATGATTGCCGAACAATACCGGATGGGCGGCACCTGCGTGATCCGCGGCTGCGTGCCGAAAAAACTTCTGGTCTATGCCTCTCACATCCATCACGAGATCGAGGATGCGACGGGCTTCGGCTGGACCATTGCATCCGCTGTCTTCGACTGGCCGACCCTGATCGCCAACAAGGACAGGGAGATCGCGCGTCTGGAGG
>JBGQCE010000351.1:0-4653 GCA_041495185.1 Bradyrhizobium sp. | reverse complement strand
CGCTCTCATCATGCTCGATGAGCCATCCGAAGGAATCATGCCCGTGCTGGTCGACGAGATGTTCGAGGTGTTTCGCGCGATGAAGACGCAGGGGACTACAGTTCTGCTGGTTGAGCAGAATGTAGAGCTGGTGCTCGATATCGCCGATCGCGGCTATGTTCTGGATCAGGGCGCCGTGGTAGTCAGGATTTGACTGGCTTGCGATAAACATTCCTTGGTCGCGAGCAGGCCGCCCTTGAACGTGTAGCACTCGACGCCGCGTTGCTCTCGCTGTTCGCAGGTGTCTCGCACCGTCTCGCTGACGCGAAACGTCATGAACGTCATGTCGGCCGCATGATGGTGGACCACCTCATGAAAGCGCTGCGCCACGTACAGCGCCTTCTGCTCAACCAGATGCTCGCGAATGGCAGCCGAACCAGCCAATGATTTCGTTATGATGAGACCGTCCTGGAAGCTCCAGAGGAAGTCAGATGCCACAACCTTGTAGAGCGCGTCCATGTCGTTCTTGAACAAAGCGCGGGCGAAGGTTTTGAGCAGCTCATCTCTCTCGGCAGGGGAGGGAGTCATGATTTGCTTCGTTCTACTCCGCCGCCGCGCTGGCAATCATGCTCGCTTGCCTGGTGGTGACAACCACCTTGATGGCGTCCTCGACCCGATCTCGCGCGTATCGGAGTGCTGTGGGCAGATCGGCGAGCGCGAAGGTGTGGGTATGGATTTTCGTCGCGTCGAACCGCTTTTCCGCCATTAAAGCCATCGCGCGGCGCGTGGCGCTGCGGCCTTCGCCGCGAATACCGTAGACATAGATATTGTTCTTCACGAGATGGGCGAGATCCATCGTCACCGGGGCATGCGGGAACGCGGCAAGGCAGATTTTCCCGCCGCGATTGGCCATTTGAATGGCCTGATTGACGGTGGCCTCAGTACCGGCGCACTCGACCACATAATCCGCGCCGATGCCGCCGGTGAGTTCTTTGACGACATCGACCGCGTTCTCCTCCGCGATGTTGATGACGCGATCTGCCCCGAGCTCCCTGCCGATGGCGAGGCGTTTGTTGCGGGTTCCCGTAAGAATAACGGGGCTTGCTCCCAGCGCCTTTGCAACGGCCACTGCGAGTAGCCCGATGGGACCGGGGCCAATGACTACGACGCTTTCGCCGGCAACGAGCCCGCCCAGTTCGGTCAAGCCGTACATCGAGGTCCCGGCCGTGACGACAAGCGTGGCTTCCGCATCGCTCATGGTGCCGGGTACCCGCGCCAGCGTGTTGATGTGGTTGACGGCGTATTCGGCGAAACCGCCGTCGGTCGTGAAACCGTTGGCGCGGTGACCCTTGTCGGGTTTTCCATAGTTGAGGCACGAGGTGTACATTCCCTGGCGGCATCGCTTGCACTGGCCGCAACCGGCATGGATTTCCACGCTGACGCGTTCGCCAATCTTGAACTCATCGACGTCAGGTCCGAGAGCGGCAATCGTGCCCATATATTCGTGACCGGGCGTAAAATTCTTGTTGAAGGGCAGTCCGCCTTTGATACTCGCCGGCGAGCCGCCATGGATGATCTCAAGATCAGTCGCACAGATGGCGACGGCGTCGATGCGGACCAGAACTTCGGCTCGCCCCGGAACCGGAGTGGGTTTGTCGCGCAGGAAAAGCTCGTCCGGGTCGCCCAAAACCCAGGCTTTCATCTGCTCCGGGACAGGAAATTCGGGTAATATCTTGACACCAGCAGGGTCGTACATTGGCGCGGATCCCTGTTTCGATTGGAGACTTCCATGCGAAGGGTATTTCTAACCGCCCTCTGTGCGACTGCAATCGGTTTTTCAGCCCTGACGACAGCCTGGTCTCAATCGACGCCGGCGGCGCCCGTTTCGAACAGGCCGAATGCCTCGCATTTTTCAAAGCCGGGTTTTGGTGCGATGGCGAGGATGAAGAAATCAGGGACCAGAAGGGGTGTTCCGATCGAGAACGTGAAGAAGGACGACAGTTGGTACAAAGAGATGCGGGATCCCTGCCAGGTTGAGGGTGGAGGGATCAAGCGGGTGGGGTGTCGCTCGGCGACGACAGCCTCAACCGACCTGATTGGCTGACAGCTTATAGATTTCAAGAGCGTCGGCGTCTGCGCCACGCGCCGATTTGGCCAGCCTGAATAATTGTGCGGCCAATGCTGACATCGGCACCGGGCTCGATGTGTCGCGGGCGACATCGATCACCGTATCCAGATCCTTCAGCATGGTTGCGATATGGCCGAGCGGCGGAGAATGAATGCCCTGCGCCATGCGCGGCACGAACAATTGCAATGGAATCGAATCGGCAAAGCCGCCGGCGAGCGCCTCCGGTAGCCGCTTGGCGTCGATCCCGGCGTTCACGGCCAGGCGCGTCGCCTCCGCGAGCACTGCCATGGCGCATCCGACGATTACCTGATTGCAGAGTTTGGTGGTCTGGCCTGCGCCGGTCGGACCCATATGCGTGAGCCTTCGCGCCGTTGCCAGAACATAGGGCCGCACCCTTTCGATATCGGCGGCATCGCCTCCGGCCATGACCGCGAGCGTGCCTTCCTCGGCGCCCACACTACCGCCTGAGACCGGCGCGTCGATCCATCCCATGCCGTTTGCCATCTTCAGTCGCGCGGCAAAGGCACGCGCTGCGTCGGGGTGGATCGACGAGAAGTCGACGACGAGCTTTCCGGTGCCGGACACCGTCGCCAGTCCGCCGGGGCCGAACACCACTTCCTCCATCGCGGCGGCGTCGGTGAGGCACATGAAGATGATGCCGGCGGCCGCGGCGACATCGCGGGGCTGGGCCGCAAGCTTCGCACCGGCCTCGACCAGGGCAGCGGCTTTGCTAGGGGACCGGTTCCAGACCGTGACGTCATGGCCGACGTTGACAAGGCGCCGCGTCATCGGAAATCCCATCATCCCGAGCCCGAGATAACCGAGCTTTTCCGCATTCCGTCCGTTCGCTCCGCCAACCCCGGCCATTCCAATTCTCCCCTAATCGCCGCCGGCAAGAGCTTCTCCGGCGTGCTGGCCTTACCACACATCCCGGCCTTGCCGGGCCACTACAAGCACGCTCCGGTGGCTTGCCTGATTGTTTGAACCATGAAAGGCTTGCCGCAGGTTATTTGCGATGGCGCCGGTTAGCATCGGAAAAAGTGGAGTTTGGGGATCATGCGGATACCTTCGAAATGGATATTGGCGGCCGGGGCTATGGCTGCTGTTTTGGCCAGCGTGAGCTCGTCTCGCGCGCAACAGACGATCCGCGTCGGCTGGACCATTCCGGCCGAGGAATCCAAGTATTGGATGATGCGCAGGCCTACCGAATTTCCCAATCTCGGCAAGACCTACAATGTCGAATGGACACAATTCCAGGGTACCGCGCCGATGACGCAGGCGCTGGCCGCGGGCGCGCTCGATTGCGCGACACAGGCGCCGTTGTCGCTGGCGAACGGCGTGGTCGGCGGAAATCTGAAAGCTTACATCGTGGCGCAGCACGTCTTCGAAAAACCCGGCGGCTTCTCGGTCTATTGGGCCGTGATGGACAATTCCCCGATCAAGACCATTGCCGATCTCAAGGGCAAGACCATCGGCATATCCGTGATCGGCGGCGGCACCCAGGGGCCGTTCAACATGCTTCTGAAGCAGAATGGGGTCGACCCGACAAAGGATATCAAGCTGGTCGAGGTCGGCTTCGCCGTTTCCGAAGACGCGCTGCGTCAGGGCCGCGTCGATGCCGTCAACATGAACCAGCCTTTCGCGGCGCGTGCCGAGGCCAAGGGCGGCACACGCAAGCTGTTTTCGCTTTCCCAGGTAATGCCGAACATCGTCCATATCCTGGAAGCCTGCCGCGCCGACTTTGTCGACAAGAACCCGGAACTGGTCAAAGCCTATGTCCGCGATATTACCGCCGGCATGAAAAAGGCGCTGGCCAATCGCGAGGAAACGCTGAAAGTCGTCTCCGAACAGCTCAAGGCGCCGATCCCGGTGCTGGAAACCTATCTGCTCAAGGACAATGATTTCGGCAGGGATCCCGGTGCGGCGCCGAATTTTCCGGCGATCCAGAAGATGCTCGACATCTATGCTGAGACGGGAATGCTGCCCAAGCTGGACGTCGCGCAGTTCAAGCACCCGACCATCGTCGCGCCGCTGCAGTAGGCAAGGGCCGCCAACGAGTCGTCCTGGCGTTCGCCAGGACGAGCGGAGAAATTGTGCGCATGAAGAAGTGGCGATCACGCGTGACGACCGATGGTCTCGATCGTGCGCCCCACCGCGCCTTCATGCGGGCGATGGGGCTGGACGACGAGGCGCTCGCCAAGCCGATGATTGGCGTCGTCAGCATGAAGGGCGAACAGACGCCCTGCAACATGACCCACGATTTTCAGGTCGATGCCGCCAAGGCTGGAATCGCCGAGGCTGGCGGCACGCCGCGGGAATTCACCACCATTTCGGTCTCCGACGGCATCAGTATGAATCATGAGGGAATGAAGTTCTCCCTTATCTCGCGCGAGTTGATTGCCGACTCGATCGAAGCCGTGGTTCACGGTCTTGCCTACGACGCGTTGATCGGTTTCGGCGGTTGCGACAAGACGCTGCCCGGCGTGATGATGGCAATGATCCGTTGCAACGTGCCGTCGATATTCATCTATGGCGGTAGCGCGCTG
>JBGQCE010000350.1:0-4663 GCA_041495185.1 Bradyrhizobium sp. | reverse complement strand
CCCTGCGCTCTATCGGGTCAAACGACTACGCCGTGATTGATGACGGCTAGGTTTCGCGCCCACTGCCGTAAGAACGAAAAAATCGCGGGCAGCGCTTTAGGCATCGTGGCTATTCGCGCAATTCCTTATTTCGAGCGAGCCAGCCGCTGGTTCCAGAATTAACCCGCAGCGCCGGTATCAAGCTTAATAAGTGAGTCTCGTTGCGGCCTCGTTTGCCCGGCTTATTGTGCGTTGGAATGCTGCTCAGTAACCCACGAATTGGAGCGTGCCATGGCGTATAAAATGTACGCGGCGTTTATCGCGTCTCTCAGCGTAGCGCTTACCCTTGCCTCGAACGAGACATTCGCCAGGTCGGGAGCAGCGCCTCGTGGAGGGGTTACTTCGACGCATTCGATTTCCCATCCGTCAGTCGCCCGATCGCTCCGGCATCACCGGAGAAACAATGTAGGGACCCTCTGGCCGGCAGTAGGGGGCTTCTTCTACGGGCCATCGAATGGCGAACCCATGGTAGATGTTACACAACCAATATCAGGCGATATCCATCACACGTATACATATGATGTTCCCTGGGATTGGGCACATCGATATCCGCCGGCTGTCACACCTTCTGAACGACCATATCTGTCGAGCTGCCCCGCGGAGACCGTAACGGTTCCTGGGCATGACGGCAAAGAGCAAACCGTAAGTATCATGCGGTGCTACTAATCGCGATGTCCACTAACCCGAAGCGGACAAATGGCGGGAGTCTCGGTTGGTCCAGTTCTATCAGGGCCACTGACCCTTTGATCCGGATCATTGCGCTCAGCAAGTATCACAGAGCAGCGTGCAGGCTAGTGCCGCTGGCATCTGTTTAAGCTGAAACTCTCTGCTGTTGTTCGCGCCATTCCGGATTTCGGGAATGTCGAGTCAAATCATCGGGAGGATTAAATGCGCAAATTTTTTGTTCTTGCCGCGGCTTCCATAATTTCACTCCAACGAGAACAGGGCCGAACGACTTGCCATCGGAGGGTTTGATGGAACAGGTTCATATTCGGCAGCAGGATGGTAATTCCAATCTCTGGTGGGTGTCGTCGCCATCGGGTGACGACGTCGCTTACATAACGCACCTCGGGAACAGCTATCTCGTTTGGGCGACTGAGCCTGCGCCCGCCGGCTTTGTTGGAAAGCGCTTTGACACCGTCGATGCGGCGCTTGCCGAAGTGGTCAAAAGCGTCTTGCACCACGGCTGACTCTGCGGGCTGATTGTCCGCTGATGAGGTCTAGAGGGATTCGGCGCGGACATTTCGCTATGCGCGCCAAAGCGGACATCCGCCCCGCGCTGAGTTTGTAAGTTCGAGTTCTGGCCGGAGTACTGTGCGTACGGGATAGCTTTCCGTTGAACAGGCGCGCGATCGCCCTCGCCTACAGCCCCGTAAATCCCGCCTTCACCGGATCGACGCTGCCGTCGAGTTCGCGCAGATAGGTCAGCCCGCACACCGTCAGCCGATGTATGTCCTTCTCGCCGGCCTCGAACAGCGTCGTGACGTACTGCGTCACCCTGGCGCGCGCCTCGGCGCTCGCGGCGGCAGAGCGGTTCACCAGGAGATCGTAGGTGAGCATGATGCGGTCGATGGCGGCTTCCATGAAATCCTCTCCGTCCTGCGATATGGAGAGATAACGCCCGGAAGCCGGCGAAAGTTCCATTCCGGGAAAATCCGCTTTGCCGCAAAAACAAAACGCACCAGTCCGGAAAACCCGGCCAATGCGTTTGGGGAAGTCTCTTTTGTTTTTACTTAGTGGCTGCCGGTCTTTTTAAAACGCCGGCTTGGTCGAAAAAATCTCAGAGCCGATACAGGATCTGGTCGGTCCAGAACCGCTCGAGCCGGTGCAGCGACTTGTTCAGGGTCGCGAACTCCTCGTTCGAGATGCCGCCGACCTGTTCCACGGTCTTGACGTGCTTCTGATAGAGCGCATCCACGATGCGGCGGATCTCCTGGCCCTGCGTGGTGAGGCGGATGCGGACCGAGCGGCGATCGACGCGCGAGCGCTGATGGTCGAGGAAGCCGAGTTCGACCAGCTTCTTCAGATTGTAGGAGACGTTGGAGCCGAGGTAATAGCCGCGCGTGCGCAGCTCGCCCGCGGTCAGTTCCTTGTCGCCGATATTATAGAGCAAGAGCGCCTGCACCGAATTGATGTCGGCGCGGCCGCGGCGATCGAATTCATCCTTGATGACGTCGAGCAGGCGGCGATGCAGCCGCTCCACCAGCGTCAACGCTTCGAGATAGAGCGGCTGAACCGGAGCCTGGCCCGGAGCGCGTTCAGCGGTTTCCACCGCCGTAGCAACGGCTTTCATCATGACACTTCCCCTGTTGTCGTTTTTATCGACTTATTCGACGAAACTTTTGTCCCGCCTGATAGCGTCAACTTAAGGGGGTCGTTTGAAGATCAGCTTAAATAAGACAATAAAGAGATCATGAATTTAAGACAGTGAATCGCGGATTAAGCCCATGGACAAAGGACTTTTAGCAACGCTTCATTGACGGTGGAATGGCCCTGTTCACGCTTCGTCTGCAGGACTTGTCGCATATGGGAACAGCATCGTTCAAATTCGATACGTTGGCGTAACAGGTATGACCGCAGCATTAGGGTGACCGAAAAGTTACCGCGAAAACTTCTGAAAAATATGATGAAACCGAACCCCGGTTTTTCCGAGTTCGACAAAACTATATTCGAGGTCGACGACATTAAACTGAGCGGCGCGATTTTTTGCACGCGATCATTAGTTCATGCGCGAAGGATTTCAATTTGCTATGGCGGCCGTTCGCGCGCCGCCATCCAGGCCAGCGCCAGATAAGCCCCGAGCATCAGGGCTTCCAGGCTCACCACCGTCAGGCTGCCGCCGTAGATTCCCGGAAACATCAGCTCGATGACCGCCATCGACACCACGGTCGTCAGCCACACCACCGCGCCCCAGGGCGTCGCGAGCCAGAGTCCGACGGCTGCGACAAGTTCGATCACCGCGAAATAAACCGTTGCGGTCTGCCAGGCCATCGGCTGATTTTCGAAGGCATCTTCCTCGCCGCCGATAAAGCCCGTGACCTGCGCCCAGTGGTAGAGGCCCTTGATCACGGAAACGACGGCCATGATTCGCAGGAAAAACACCAGCCGCCGGGTCCAGGCGTTATCGTCGGATTCGATCCGTTCCGACGAAATCGCCGCCATCGACATGGCATCGTCCCGCGACTGGTCGCGCGATGGGTTCTCAGACATGCTGACAATTGTTCATATGGGTGGTCATCTCAAGGACTCATGGCCCCTCGGCGCGGCAAAATCAATCGGGCTGGCGCGATTCCGGACATTTGCGGCAGGTCAAGGCCGCGGTGACGAAAGCCCCGCAAGGTGTTAGGATTGGGGCAGATCAAATCAGTCCGCCGCCTCAAGGAGAGACAATCACATGGCGATCAAATTCGGGCGTCCGATCGAAATGCGCGACGCGACGCGGCGGGAAACTGCGCTGGCCTCCCCCGCCCTCGACCTGGTGGTTCGCCCGCGCCGCAACCGGAAAGCGGAATGGGCGCGCCGAATGGTGCGGGAAAACGTTCTCACCACGGACGATCTGATCTGGCCGCTGTTCGTGGTCGATGGCCACAACAAGCGCGCGGGCGTCGCCTCGATGCCCGGCGTGGACCGGCTCAGCGTCGATCAGGCGGTGCGCGACGCCGAGCGCGCGGTGAAGCTGAACATCCCCTGCATCGCGCTGTTCCCCTATATCGAGCCGTCCTTGCGCGACGAGCAGGGTTCGGAAGCCCTCAATCCCGACAATCTCGTGTGCAAATCGGTGCGCGCCATCAAGAAGGAATTTCCGGGGTTAGGCGTGCTCTGCGACGTCGCGCTCGATCCCTTCACCAGTCACGGCCATGACGGATTGATCGAGGACGGCAAAATCCTCAACGACGAGACGGTTGCGGTGCTGGTACGGCAATCGCTGGTGCAGGCCGAAGCCGGCTGCGACATCATCGCGCCGTCGGACATGATGGACGGCCGCGTCGGCGCCATCCGCGAGGGGTTGGATGCCGCAGGCTTCCTCGACGTACAGATCATGTCCTACGCGGCGAAATATGCCTCCGCCTTCTACGGCCCGTTCCGCGACGCCATCGGCTCGGCCAAGACGCTGACCGGCGACAAGCGCACCTATCAGATGGACAGCGCCAATTCCGACGAGGCCTTGCGTGAGGTCGAACTCGACATCGCCGAGGGCGCGGACATGGTGATGGTGAAGCCGGGGATGCCCTATCTCGACATCGTGCGGCGGGTCAAAGACACCTTCGCGATGCCGACCTTCGTCTACCAGGTGTCCGGCGAATACGCGATGATCGCGGCAGCCAGCGGCAACGGCTGGATCGACGGCGAGCGGGCGATGATGGAAAGCCTGCTGGCGTTCAAGCGCGCCGGCGCCGACGGCATCCTCACCTACTTCGCAGCCCAGGCGGCGGAAAAGCTGAAGATGGAGGGCTGAGAGTGCCTCAATTTGTCGTCCCGGCGAACGCCGGGACCCATAACCACCGATGTTGGCTGTGGTTGGGATTGCGGCCCCAGCCTCGCGCAACATAGACATCGGTGGTTATGGGTCCCGGCTCGCGCGGAGATTGTCATCGGGCGCGCATTCGCGCGACCCGATGGCTTG
>JBGQCE010000349.1:0-4672 GCA_041495185.1 Bradyrhizobium sp. | reverse complement strand
AGCGCAAGCAGTTCGATCGCGGCGAAATCGACGCCGAGGGCAAGCCGCGCTTCCAGGGCTTTCCTGGGGGCGGCTTTCCCGGGGGCGATCCGCGTGCGCGCGGGGGCCCCGGCGGCTTCGAGACCCACACTTTTCGCACCGGCGGCGCCGGTCCCGGTGGCGGCTTCGAGGACATCCTCAACAGCATGTTCGGCGGCGCCGCCGCACGCGGTGCGCGGCGCGGCGCCGGCAATACCTTCGAGTTCGATGCCGGCGGTATCGCGCTCGATCTCGATCTCAACGTCGCCATGACGGTGTCGCTGGAAGAGTCGGTCAACGGCGTGGAGAAGCGCGTCCGGTTGCCGACCGGCAAAGAACTCAATGTCAAGATTCCAGCCGGCGTCACCGCCGGTCAGCAGATCCGGCTGAAGGGGCAGGGCGAGACCGCGCCCGGCCACCGCCCCGGCGATCTCCTGATCACGGTCAGCATCGCGCCGCATGCCTTCTTCAAGGTTGACGGCAGCGATCTGCGCGTCGATCTGCCGATCACGCTTTATGAAGCGGTGCTTGGGGCCAAGGTTCGTGTGCCGACGCTCGGCAGCGCCGTCGAACTGTCGATACCGAAGAACACATCGAGCGGCCGGACCTTTCGTCTGAAGGGCAAGGGGCTGCCGAAAGCGACCGGCACGACCGGCGACCTGTTCGTCACCACCCGCATCATGCTGCCGGACGGGAACGACGCCGAACTCGAGGCATTGATGCATAAGTGGCGCGACGGACATCCTTACAATCCGCGCGGCGATCTATAGCGTTTTCGAGCGAAAGCCTGCCCCGGACTTGATCCGGGGTGGGTACCGGTTCGCGTAAAGAAAACGCGTCGGAACAAAAGAGCCTGATCGCGGCGCACGCCGCTTTTGAAAAAGGGTGCGGCCTCGGCCGGGGGACCAGCGCGGTACAAAACCCCAGTCGAGGCCGCCTGCGTCGATCGGCGGATCGAACGCGGCTCAATTTCGCGTGATCACCTGGTGCGATATTGAGACGCGTCGATGTCTTGATTCCAGATTTTCAATGTCGGAATTGGGACGCCGGCCATTGACGCAATTTGCACGCAATTGCGCAATTCATCCGCCGCTTTTTTCGGTCTGGTAGGTGCTCGTAGCCCGGATGAAGCAAAGCGAAATCCGGGGTAGACTGCCGCTATGGTCCGGTATCGGCGCAATTTCGTCCCTGGCGGGACATTTTTCTTTACTGTAACGCTGGATGATCGACGGTCATCTGCGCTGGTGGACCACGTGGCATTGTTACGCGCTGCGTTTTGCAAAACACGCAGCGAACGGCCTTTTGTAGTTGATGCCATCGTCATTCTGCCCGATCACTTGCACGCAATCATGACATTGCCACCCGGTGATTCAGATTTTTCGGGCCGATGGCGGCGGATCAAAGGTGCCTTTACGCGAAGCGTTGTCGCAGCAGGCGTGCCGGTTTCGCGCGACCATCGAGGCGAACATGCG
The DNA here is from genome assembly GCA_041495185.1 of Bradyrhizobium sp. Classification (GTDB taxonomy): domain Bacteria; phylum Pseudomonadota; class Alphaproteobacteria; order Rhizobiales; family Xanthobacteraceae; genus Bradyrhizobium. The sequence continues at coordinate 3,182 of JBGQCE010000349.1, read as the reverse complement.
CTTTGGCAAAAGCGCTTTTGGGAACACACCATTCGCGATGACGGCGATTTCGAACGCTGCGCGGACTACATTCATTTCAACCCGGTCAAGCATCGATTAGTGTCGTCGCCAGCCGCGTGGCCGTTTTCCTCGCTGCATCGATATGCCCGCACCGGCGTGCTGGCCCGGGATTGGGGTGGCAGTGGTCTCGCAGATAACGTCAATTTCGGTGAGCGCGGAGATTAACCCGGATTGCGCTGCGCTCCATCCGGGCTACAACCTGCACTTGGCGTGTAGCGCCTCATCCGCCGCTTTTTTCGGTCTGCTCGTAGACCAGCCGCGCCACCTGGTTCAGCCGATCCTTGTCGATCGGGCCGGACAACACATAGCCGACGCCGTCTTCGGACCAGTACATGGCGCCGGAGTTCTCGGCGGCGGTATAACGCATCTGCGCCGTTTCGATTTTCGCACGCGAAGCGTAGAGCGTGAAGCGCTCACCCGAGGCGCTCTCATACATCAGAAACGATGCAGGCCCGGTAGGGCCGGGCAACAGCCTCCCTCCGACGAGTTTCAATCCCGTCGTGTCCAGTTCCGGTGCATGGACCGCCCAGCCGCAGCGCTTGGTCAGCCATTGCTGGAGATGCGCGCGTTCGCTTCCCGGCACTTCCACCGGATGGCGGACCTCGACGACATAAAGCCGGTGCGCGTCCAGCGCATCCAGAGTCAGATTCTGGAACGCCGACGGCGAAGCCGACACGCCGCGCGCGATCCAGCCGGCGCCGCCGCCGGCAATGAACGCCGCCAGCGTCGCTGCGATCGCGCCGTAGATCCATTTGCGCGGCTGCCGCACCAGCCGCTCGATCTCAAGCCGTTTCGGCACCGGCTCGTCGGCGACGGCGTCGTAACGCGCATGCAGCGCTTCCGCCATCGCGCGCCATGATTGCACCCGCTCGGCATCGTCGGGGTGCGCTGCGAGCCATGCCTCAACATCGCCGCGACGCTCTGCCGGCAACTCGTTGTCGACGTAAGCGTGCAGCTCGTCTTCGGTGACGGGAATCTTTTGATCAGTCATGGTTGTCGTCTCTGTCCAGGCTCAATCGAAAATTGCTTGTCGGCCGCTCTCCCTCCCCCAAAGGGAAGGGATCGGAAAACCACGGCGGCTCAAACTCGTTCATCGCATTCAATTCATCGCATCCACTCATCGCATCCACTCATCGAATCCACTCATCAAATCCATATGCATAATGCTTGCCATCACTTGACGCGCCGGAGTGCGGGGCGTTCGCCCTCGAGCGACGCTTTCACATGGGCACGCGCGCGGGCGAGGCGTGACATCACGGTGCCGATCGGAACGCCCTGAATGTCGGCGACCTCGCGGTAACTCAATCCTTCCAGCATCACCAAAAGCAGCACCGCGCGCTGCTCCTCCACCAGGGTCGCCAGCGCGCGAGCGATGTCGCGGCTTTCCGCCTCGGTCCCGCTGGCGTCGGGATTGTTGTCGAGCAGCGGCATGAATTGCGGCCGCCGGGCCAGCGATCGCCGCCTGTTCTTGTTGAGGTTGGTCAGGATGGTATAGAGCCAGCTCCTGACGTCGCCTCCGAGAAACAGCCGTTCCGAACGCAGCGCCCGCACCAGCGTATCCTGCACCAGATCGTCGGCGACATCGGCATCGCGCGTCAGCGCGCGAGCGTACCGGCGCAGCGCCGGAATCATGACTTCGACACTGTGGCGAAACGCGCTCATTGACGCCCGATCCCTTGGGTTTGTCCGGCAGCGTCCAATATCGGCAACGCGAACGCCTCGTACAACATAACACCGAAATGACGCCACTATTCCGGCTGTTAAGGTTGCAAGGTAAACAGCCCGAATCGGGCACGGATTTGGGCTGTACCGGCCGGGAGCACTGGTGTACCTCCAGACCTGATCAACGATTGGAAAACCGGATGGCGCAAAGTTCAGGTCTGATGCAGGGCAAGCGCGGAGTGATTCTCGGCGTTGCCAACAACCGGTCGATCGCATGGGGCATCGCCAAGGCCTGCCATGCGGCGGGTGCGCAAATCGCGCTGACCTGGCAGGGCGATGCGCTGAAGAAGCGGGTCGAACCGCTGGCCAGGGAGCTCGACGGTATCCTGCTGGGCCATTGCGACGTTACCGATCCCTTGACCATCGACGCGGTGTTCGACGTGCTCAGGGAGAAATGGGGCAAGATCGACTTCGTGGTGCACGCGATCGCGTTCTCCGACAAGGACCAGCTCGACGGCCGCTATCTCGAAACCACCGCCGACAATTTTTCAAAGACCATGCTGATCTCCTGCTACTCGCTGACATCGATCGCGCAGCGCGCCGAAAAACTTTTGACCGACGGTGGCTCGATCCTGACACTGACCTATTACGGCGCCGAGAAATGGATGCCGCATTACAACGTGATGGGAGTTGCGAAGGCGGCGCTGGAGGCGAGCGTGCGCTATCTCGCGGCCGATCTCGGCGAGAAGAACATTCGCGTCAACGCGATTTCGGCGGGGCCGATCAAGACGCTGGCCGCGTCCGGCATCGGCGATTTCCGCTACATTCTGAAATGGAACGAATACAACGCGCCGATGCGCCGCACCGTGACCATCGAGGAGGTTGGCGACAGCGCGCTCTATCTGCTCTCGGATCTGTCACGCGGCGTCACCGGCGAGGTGCATCATGTCGATTCCGGCTATCATGTCGTCGGCATGAAGCGGCCGGACGCGCCGGACATTTCGCTCAGCAATTCGTTGAGCAAGGAATAGCACGATCGTCATCCTGAGGTGCGCGTCGTCTTCGGCGCGCCTCGAAGGATGTTTGTTCATCGCCGTCGCCCTTCGAGGCTCGCAAGCGCTCGCACCTCCCGAGTGAGCGCGAAGCGCTCATCCGGGGGTGACGGCTCATGTAGGTCCCAGAGTTCCAATGCCGACAATCTACTACATTCGCCACGGCGAGACCGAGTGGAACGCGGAAGGCAGGCTGCAGGGCACGCTGGATATCCCGCTGAACGATCTCGGCCGCAGGCAGGCCGAAAGCTCCGGGGTCATCCTTGCCGATCTGTTTGCGCGCGACGGGCGCAGCGAGCAGTCTGTCGCATTCGTTGCAAGCCCGCTCGGCCGCGCGCGGCTGACGATGCAGCTGGTGCGCGGCGCATTGAGGTTGCCGCCGGACGATTACGCCATCGACGATCGGCT
>JBGQCE010000348.1:0-4677 GCA_041495185.1 Bradyrhizobium sp. | reverse complement strand
ATTCCGGGTCTGGTCCTTCGGACCATCCCGGAATGACGAAAAATGACAGGGAGAGAAACATGGCAAACTTCGATCATCCGCTGGCGCGCCGCGCCGTCATCAAGGGTGTGGGCCTTGGCCTCGTTGCGGGCACGCTGGCAGATGTAACGTCGACGCAAAGCGCAAGCGCGCAGTCGTCGCAGGGCGGCGAAATCTGGAGCAGCGAATACTGGGCGAAGAAAGGCGACGTGCCCTTGTGGATGTATCGCAAGCGGCTCGGGGCACCGAAGGCGGGCGAACCCTCACGTCCCGTATTGTTCTTCGTGCACGGCTCCTCGATCAGCTCGCGGGTGTTCGATCTCAACGTGCCAGGCCATGGCGACTATTCGGTCATGAATGAATTCGCCCGCCAGGGCTTCGACTGCTGGACCATGGATCACGAGAACTACGGCAAGTCCGGCCGCACGTCGGGTAATTCCGATATCGCCAGCGGAGTCGAGGATCTGAAGGCGGCGGTTGAAATCGTCGCCCGCGAAACCGGCCGGCAGAAATACCATTTCCTCGGCGAGTCCTCCGGCGCGCTGCGCGCCGGCGCCTATGCCATGGTGGCGCCCGAGCGCGCCGACCGGCTGGTGTTCGCCGCCTTCACCTACAAGGGCGAGGGATCGCCGACGCTGACAAAGCGCGCCGAGCAGCTGGCCTATTTCCGTTCCCACAACATGCGCAAGCGCGATCGCGACATGATCCGCTCGATCGCCACCCGCGACAAGCCGGGCACCAGCGATCCCGCCGCCGTCGAGGCGCTGGCCGATGTCGAGATGCCATTCGGCGACCAGGTCCCGACCGGTACCTATCTCGACATGACCGCCAATCTGCCGGTGGTGCAGCCGCAAAAAGTACTTTCGCCGGTGCTCCTGGTGCGCGGCGAATATGACGGGATCGCTACCGTCGCCGATCTCGAGGAGTTTTTTAATCTGCTGCCGAACGGCGACCGCCAGTTCGTCATTCTTCCGGGAACCGCGCATTCGGTCGCGCTCGCGACCAACCGGCAACTGTTCTGGCACGTGACGCGCGCATTCCTCACCATGCCGACGCCGATCGCGACGTGAGAATCTCACTTCCGTCATTCCGGGATGGTCCGGAGGACCAGACCCGGAATCTCGAGATTCCGGGTTCGCGTCTTCGACGCGCCCCGGAATGACTGGAGAAATAATCCCAAATCGGATGTCGGGACGGCGCCTCCCCGTTCGTCCTTGGAGGACCGAAGCGAAACTTTTTTGAGGGAACTTCCCGATGTCGAAAATCTCCCCCTGCCTGTGGTTCGACGGCGAGGCCGAGGAGGCCGCGAAATTCTACGTTTCGCTATTGCCCGATTCCAGAATCGAAAAAGTGCAGAAGAACAATGTCGATAGCCCAGCCGGAAAAGCCGGCACCGTGCTGGTGGTGGAGTTCACGCTGGCCGGCCAGCGCTTCATGGCGCTCAACGGCGGTACGCGGTTCGAATACACCCACGCGATCTCGTTCAAAATCGACTGCGCCGATCAGGCCGAGGTCGACCGCTTGTGGGATGCGCTGTCCGCCAATGGCGGGCAGGTCGAACGATGCGGCTGTCTGAAAGACCGCTATGGCGTGTCCTGGCAGATCGTGCCGGTCGCGCTCGTGCAATATCTTGGCGGTTCCGACCCGGCCGGCGCGCAGCGGGCGATGCAGGCCATGTTGCAGATGGTCAAGCTCGACATCGCCGGGCTCAAGCGGGCCTATGAGGGCAAGTCAGCCGCGTAAGCTAATAGTTGATGCGCAATCCGACGCCGCCGTGAATGGTGTTGCCGACCGGCTGCGGGCCTAAAGTGCCGTTGACGAAGAGGTCGGTGACCCAGCCCTTGGTAATGCGGAAACCGAGGCGGCCGCCATATTCGAACCAGCCCTGGTTTCCGATCGTCGGCACCACGGTGCCGTCGCCGGTGACGGTGGCGACGATGCCGGAGCGGGTCGCAAACGACTGCACATAGCCGCCGTTGATGTTGCCCTCGACACTGCTGCCGAACAGATGCGTCCACTGTCCACCGACCTTGACGAGGTTGGTTCGATCGGTGCCCGTTGCGATCGAGGCGTCGAACGGATTGAGCGGGGCAGTCGGGTCCGTATAGCCTCTCACCCGCTGCCAGACCTGCCAGACTTCGACTGATGCGGCGACCTCGTCGCGTGGCGAAAGACGGCTGATCCAGCCCGCCCTTCCATACGCACCGTAGTTGCTGCTGCTGGTTGAGCTATCCAGCGAAACCGCGCCGAGGTTCGTCACATAGCTGCGGCGATAGCGTACCTTCTCGAACGGCGACAGGACGGTGCCGATGTCGAAGAATGGCCGCGACGATCCCCAGTCGGCGAAATCGTAGCGAAGCGCAAACGCGCCGATCGGCGCGCTGGTAACGCTGTATCCGCCTTCGCTGTACTGGGTGTAGGCGATGCCCGCCAGCAGCGACAGATTGGAGGTAAGGTTCTTGCGGCCGTGAATGCCGGCCGAGAACGATCCCGCTGAACCGAACGCGCTGACGCAATCGCTGCAATTGACCTGTTCGTTGACGCCCAGAAGCACCGTGCCGAGCACCCGGTTGGTGATCATCTGGTTGAAGCGCTGCTTGGCCAGATCGCTGATCGATCCTCCGCTGGAATCCGCCCCGGTCGGCGTTGGCGACGGGCTTGGCGAAGGCGTCGGAGTTGGTGTGGGCGCAGGGGTCGGCGTCTGCGCGGATGCCGGAAGAATTTGCGCCGGAATCAGCACAAGCGAGATCGCCGCCGTGAGCGCGGCTGAAGCGATAAAGCTGCGTGTGAATTTTGCCATCGTCATCGCCCGCACAGCATGCCGGTGGGATCGCTGCCGTCATCGACGGGGGGCGTTACCGTCGGGCTGGCATCCGCGTATTGCGTGACGGTGCAAAGTCCGGCCGCCGCGGTGCAGGTCGAGGCAAAGGTCCAGGGCGGGGTGTTGGTCTTTTGAATCGTGACCTTGCCGTTCGCTGAGGTGATAATGGCGGTATCGCCGGGCTTGGTCAGATCGACGCATTGAAAGCTGACGGTGCAGGCCAGCCCCAGGCCATCCTGCAGCACCACAGTGGTTTTGCCCCGCTGCGACAGGATGTCGAGGGTGGTGCCGCGCACGCCGATCGTCGCAAGCGGCGTCGTGATCTTGTAGGCGGTCTTTTCCGAATGTCCGGTGACGAAGCGAAACGCGCCGGTCGTCAACCTGATCGCGATATCGCGGTAGGTGTGCGCGTCGTCGAAAACGGTGCGGTCGAGCTTGAGCGTCGCATTGGGACCTAGCGACAGATTGGTGCTGTCCGCCATCACCAGCCGCGCCGCGCTGTCGAGGCCGGTGCGCACGATTTCATCGCGCAGCACGCCGTCGCCGACGTTGATCTGGCTGGTCGCCGATCCCGTGACGCGGACGACTTCATTCTGGATAACGGCCGCTTCGCCGACGCGTACCTGCGCGTGAGCGGGGCTATCCGCAAGCCCTGCTGTCATGCAAAGCGCGGAGATGCAGAAAACCTGACGCCAGTTCATTTCATTGCCGATCGATTTATCCCGTCATCGTACCGGATCGCGCGCGCGTGCGATGTTGTAAAATTATCACAAGCGGCGCCTGATGAGCCCGATGGTTAGTGACCGCGAAATCGAAATGCGTTCAATGCAATGAGCTCAAAAGCATTGGACTTAAAAGTTCGTCCCGCCCACACTCGATTTAGACAACGCTATTTTTTGTGAAAACCGTGCGCGAATCACCTTCCGTTCTCAATAATTCGGCGGCGCGAAATGCGGCTATGACCGTCATCATATTTTTCGTAGCCCACTTCGCACTTCTGGTCGGCGTGACCACCCCGGACAAATTCTATTTCGACGAAGTGCATTATGTGCCGGCAGCGCGCCAGATGCTTGAGCCGGTGATGCCTGCGCCGATCCTTAACCCCATGCATCCGCCGCTGGCGAAACAGTTGATCGCGCTTTCGATCCGGGCCTTCGGGGACAGCCCGCTGGGGTGGCGCTACCCGGCCGTGCTGTTCGGGTCGCTTGCGATCGTCGCGGTGTATCTCTGCGGCCTCGCGCTGTTCGCCGCCCAAGGTCCCGCGGTCGCCTCCGCCCTGCTCGCCTTTTTCAATCAGATGGTTTTCGTGCAGTCGCGAATTGCGATGCTTGATATTTTCGCGCTCGCATTCGGTCTGTTGGCGACGGCGGCGTTCATGCAGGGTTTTCGGAAACAAAGGCCGCATCTCTGGTTCGCACTCGCTGGCCTTGCGTTCGGTCTCTCCACCGCCTGCAAATGGAGCGGATTGTTCGCGCTCGCGATTTCTATCGTGATCGTCGCCGCGATCCGGTTGATGCAGGGCTGGCGCACGGAGTTCGCCGACGGCAACGCTTCTGACTGGTACCGGCCGGAGCTGTGGCCCGATTTCAGATTCACCCATTTCGCCGCATGCTTCTTGCTGATCCCGGCACTCGTCTATCTCGCAACCTTTGTCCCGCTCTATGGATTGTCGTTTCCCGACCTATGGGAAGCGCAGCGCCGGATTTTCAGCGATAACACCACGACCGCGATCGCCGGCCATACTTACATGAGCGCGTGGCCATCCTGGCCGTTTCTGGTGCGGCCGGTCTGGTATCTCTTCGACAAGATCGCCGACGACCGCATCGCGGCCGTCGTCT